>JBGGMQ010000247.1:0-2634 GCA_041287975.1 Verrucomicrobium sp.
CGGAAGCAGGCGAAAAAACGAAGCAGGCGGCAGAGCAGTCCAACCAGGCGGAGGAGATGCTGGGCCGTCAGAATTTCCTCGATACTCCGGAGAACAAGCCGCAGGTGACGGAGCCCCAGAAGAAGGTGGCGGAACAGCTTCAATCTGCGAGCAAGGCGCTGCAGGACAAGGCGCAGGCGCTCGCTGAAGCCCGGGCCCAGCAGCCGTCACCGGCCCAAATGGCAGAGCAGTCCGTGGCGATGGCGGAAACGCTGCGCAACTTGGCCCAGGAGCAGGAGCAACTGGCAGAGGCTGCCGCGGAGGCGAAGGGCGCGGAAGCCCAGGCTGCCATGCAGCAGCAGCAGGCGGCCCTGGCGGAGAAGATCCAAAGCGCCCAGGCGGCGGCAGGGAAGCTGAATGCGGAAGCCGGAGAGAAGTCGGCCCAGGCTTCCCAGGGGGCGCAGTCGGCCTCGGAGCAACTCAAGCAGCAGGGTGCCCTGGAGCAGGCGAATCAGAAGGCCAAACTGGGCGAGACGCAGAAGAATGTCGCGGCGCAGCTCAACGAGGCGGGTGAGAAACTGCAGGCCCAGGCGGAGGCGATGGCCGAGGCCCAGCAGGATGCCGCGGATGCCGCCCTGGCGTCGGCCGTGAATGAGGTGATGAATGCCCGGAGCGAAATCCAGCTCGCGCAGCGGCAGATGAAGGAAGGCAGCCCAGCGGCCAACGTTCAGGAGCGCCTGGGCAAGGCCGGTGAAGCCTTCAAGAAAGCCTCCGAGATGGCGGCGGCGCTGACCAGCCCGGTGCCCAAGAGCGTGGACGAGGCGCTGAAGGAGGGGCAGGAGAATGCGGGAGAGGCCCAACAAGGACTGAACAAGGAAACCCCGCAAAGTTTGCCTGCGGAAAAGGTGGCCGAGAAAACGGCGGAAGCACTGCAGAATGCCGACCAGGCTCTGGCAGGATTGCAGGAGGCTGCAGCGCAACTGGCGGCCCAACAGGCGGCGCAAGCACAGCAGATGGCACAGAATGCCGCCAAGCAAGGGCAGCAGAAGGGCCAGAACAAGCCGTCATCGTCAAAGACTGCCAAGGGGGCAGGGGAGTTCATGGAAAGCCAGTCGGAAGCCTCCGACTTCTCCGCCATCTCGAAGCTCCGTGGTGGACAGCGGGATGCCCTGGACCTGCTCAAGCAGGAGAAGGTGTCCCCGGAGTACGAGGCCCTCGTGCTGCAGTACATCCGCAATCTGGCAGATGGCCAGGTGCCCACGCCCTGACCCGATTTGCGTCTTCATGAAACAACTTTTGCGATCGCTTTTCGCCCTCCTCCTCCTGGTCCACGTGCCGTCCGCGGGGGCGGCTGAGGAGGACGAAATCCTCTTCGGCAGCAAGGAGAAGGATGCCGCCGGTCTCATCGCGATCATCTATGATCTCAAGCAGACGCAGGCGCGGAAGCCTTCCAACGTGTCTGCCGGGGAGTACCCGGAGGTGATCAAGGAGTTCCTGCAAAAGGGCTGGGATGAACTGGTGCTGAACCGTTTTTTTCGCATCACCCGGCCGCTTTATTCGACCCAGATCTTCATTCCGCAGATCTCGGCCAATGTGGCCCCCAAGGCGTATGGGGTGGACAATGTGATGCGCCCCTCTGCCTGGGTCATCCACTACAAGGGCCAGGTCTCGCCGCCCGAGGACGGCACGTACCGCTTTGTCGGTTACGCCGATGACGTGTTGGCGGTGGCCGTGAACAACAAGACGGTGTGCATTGGCGCCCGCCCCGACATGGAGATGAAAAGCATCTGGAAATCCTCCGATCCGATGGAGGGGGCGGATGCCTTCAACGGCAACCTCGTCTACGGCGACTGGATCCCGATGAAGAAGGACGAGCCCATCGACCTCGATGTCCTGGTGGGTGAGCGTCCCGGCGGGGAGTTCGGCGCCTTTCTGCTGTTCCAGAAACAGGGGGTGACCTACGGCAAGGACCGCCACGGCAAGCTTGTGCTGCCGGTGTTTCAACTCGCCAGACAGCACATTCCTGGAAAGGACGACGGGAGGTCGCCACCGTTTTTGAAGTCCGATCTGCTGTGGAAGCAGCATCGGTAAAGGGGAGGGAAAAGGTTCAGTTAACCACAGAGGCACAGAGAAACACAGAGGAAAACAAAACTTCAAAAGTCAGAGATCAAACTTCAAGGAAGCCTCAAAGTCCAATAGCAGTTTCAGTCTCTGTGTTCTCTGTGCCTCTGTGGTTAAACCAGAATTGTCACCGCATGAGTAACGTCCTTCATTCAATGGTTGTTTTCTTGCTGTGGCTGTTGCTGGCAGGCGGGAGGGCGTCCGCCCAGGAGCTGGGGCCGGCGGCGTTTGGCTCGTCTGAGAAGACGGACGGGGCCATGATCGGAATCTTCTACGACCTGAAGCAGAACCAGAAACGCGAGAGCATGCCAACGGACTACCTCAAGACGCTGGGGGAGTTCCTCGACAGCGGTTGGGATGAGAATGTTTTGAGCCGTTTCTTCCGCGGCACCAAGCCGGTCTATGCGACGGAGGTGCTCATTCCCATCATGAAGGCGGCTGCCGCCCCGCAGGCGTTTCACCTGGAGAACGTGGTGCGGCCTTCAAGCTGGTTTGTAATCTACAAGGGGCAGGTGTCACCGCCCGAGGATGGCA
>JBGGMQ010000248.1:0-2937 GCA_041287975.1 Verrucomicrobium sp.
AGATTCAGGATCTTGTAGGGCGACCTGTGGAGGTTCGAGTCCTCTCGTGAGCACCATCATCTTTCGATGGCATGGAGTTAAAAGGCAGTGACATAAAGACCGGTCAGGATGCAAATTTCGTACGAAAGGCATTTGCCTCCATTGCGAGTCGGTATGTCCTGACCAACCATGTGCTGAGCTTGGGCATAGATGTGCTCTGGCGCTGGCGGACCGGGCGGGAGGTGGCGCAATGCCAGCCTCGCCAAGTGGTGGATCTTGCGACAGGGAGCGGAGATCTTGCTGCCGAGATTCAAAAGCGTTGCCCTGACGCCAGTGTGTTGGGGGTGGATTTTTCACAACCCATGCTCATGGAAGCCCGCAAGCGTGGTCTCACGCAACTTGTGGTGGGCGATGCCATGAACCTGCCGCTCGCAGATGCATGCGCGGACGTGGTGACTGTGGCCTTTGGTCTGCGGAACATGGCTTCCTGGCCTGATGCTTTACAGGAGATGTCCCGAATTCTGCGACCAGGGGGACACCTCTTCGTCCTGGACTTTTCCCTGCCCAAGTCAGGCTTGGTGCGCCGGGGGCACCTGTTTTACCTGCGGTACGTCATGCCACGAGTCGCTGGCTGGCTCACCGGGCAGCGGGAGGCCTACGAGTATCTCTGCGGAACCATTGAGGCCTTTCCGAGTGGCGACAAAATGAACCGCATGATCTGTGAGAACGGCTTCGTGAAAAGTGACGCGGCCGAACTGAGCTTCGGCATTGCATCGCTGTATCATGCGCGGAAAGCCGCTTGAGAGACTCCGCTGACAATGAGGGGCTTTGAATTGCCGAAGTCCGTCTCAACCAGCAGCCCCACCGGGGCGCGTCTCACCAGGCGCTTGCGCCGCCACAACCAGCGTAGCGTCTCAACTCAATGGAGGGTTAGCGGAGTGAACTTGGGATTAAGGGCACCTCCGGAAACCTCAAAAGGGCCGAAGGTCCGCCCAATCAAGGCATTCCAGACCTGGCAACACCCCTGTTTTCTTCAAAGGGGTAGTTTCCGGAGGTGCCCTCAAATCCAAAATCTAGATTTCCCAATCCAAATTCTTCATTCGACGTATTCTGCTCACTTTCTGACCTCTCCGGCGCTTTGTTCTTGCTACGGTGGTTCTTTTTTGAGAGGAAAGAGGATAGCAACAAAAAACTTGGCACCCATGTACGACTCCCCCCTTGCGCCAGCGCCTTCCTTGCGGGTTCTAGAGATTCAAAACGGACTGGTGATCAGTGACTCCGGCCAGCAGGATGCCGATGACTTTGCGGCGGACTACCAGGGGTTGCGGCACTTTGCCGACCGCGTGGGTGGTGCCCTTGAGCTCGGCGGCGCTCTTTATGGGGCTCTCCATGAGCAGGAGTTTTCCATGATGTTTCTGCTGCCATCCGAGGCAGAGAAGCAAGCCAGTCAGGCCGTCGGAGCCATGATTGATGCGAATGTTTCCAACAACGAACTTCTCGTGACCCTGCGCCAGCGCAACGTTTGACCCTCTTCCATCATGGCCAACGCTATCACTCCCTCCCTCCGTGCCAGTCTGGAGCGCCTCAAGCATGCCGGCTCCGTCAATGGTGTCTGTCTCGCCTGGCGGCGGCAGATTCTTGTGAGCCTCATGCCCTTTGAGGACTTCCGGGTGGAACAACTCGTGCAGACACTCAATGACGGGCGCGACCACTTCCAAAGCGGCGGTGGCCGTACCATGGATTCCTTCTGGATGGGCTTCCCAGACGTGCATGCCCTCGTGGTTTTTGCCGGAGAGATTAGCATCGTTCTCCTGCACACTCGTCAGGAGGAAGCTGACTTCCTTACTGGCGTGGCCAAGACATTTCTCAATGACGCCCAGCTGTTGGTGGCTGCTGCGCTGAGCCCCTCGAATGGAGAAGAGCCAGAAGGGGAAGATGAGGAAAGCTGGCTGCCGCAGCCACCCCGTCTGGATCCTAATCTGACCAACGTCGTTTCTTAACGGCAAGAGGGGGCAAGTAGGGCAACGACGCTGAAACTTGCAGGAAGTGTGTCACACCTTCCTGGGGTAGGTCATTTGGAGGAAAGAAGTCACGCCGACCAAGCGAACTTCGATGTACAGCCTTCATCATTCCGCCCTATGAATCATTCTTCCTTCAATGCGCTGAACCGTCGTTCGTTTCTGGGCCGCTCGGCCGTCATCGCTCCTGCGTTGTTTCCTTTTGTCCTTAAAGGTGCCACGGGCGACGACGCGAAAAATGCCGACACACTGAAAATCGGCCTGGTAGGCTGCGGTGGCCGCGGCACAGGTGCTGCCCAGCAGGCGTTGAGCGCGGACTACAACACCACGCTCTACGCCGTGGCAGATGCCTTCGCTGAGAAGGCGGAAGCCAGCGTGAAAATGCTGGGCGATACTTTCGCTGCACGTGTGGATGTGCCCAAGGAGCGCCAGTTCGTGGGCTTGGACGCCTATCAGAAGCTCATCCAGATTTGCGATGTGGTCATTCTGGCCAGCCCTCCTGGATTCCGTCCGACGCATCTCCAGGCAGCAGTGGACGCGGGCAAGCACATCTTCTGTGAAAAGCCGATGGCGGTGGATCCTGCCGGTTATCGCGTGGCTCTGGACGCCATCAAGAAGTCGCAGGAAAAGAAGCTCTGTGTGGTGGCCGGCTATTGCTGGCGTCGCAGTGCCTCACGGCGTGAAGCGTTTGACCGCCTGCACAACGGTGAGATCGGTGAGCTGAATTCCGTGTATGCCACCTATTACACAGGTCCTGTGAAGCCGATGCCAGAGGCATCAGCGCGCAAGCCCGAGTGGAGTGATGTGGAGTGGCAGGTCCGCAACTGGTACAATTTCTCCTGGTTGAGCGGCGATGGTCTTGTGGAGCAAGCGGTCCACAGCGTGGACAAGGTGGCTTGGGCCTTCAAAGACGCTGACCCCATCTCCTGTGTGGCTACTG
>JBGGMQ010000249.1:0-7952 GCA_041287975.1 Verrucomicrobium sp.
TTTTCATGGAGGGGCGTTTGGGGGTTAGCCGGGCCTGTAAAGGCGCAATGAACCGTTGTGCGGATCGATCTGCAGGGCCGCGTGATTGGGAGGCGGCGCACCTGCCTCCCTCGAACCATGCAAAGTCAGAAACCAGCTCCCCGCCCCGAGGTCCGTAGAACCATCCGGGCGAAAGCGCAGAACATAGGCCTCATAACTGGCTCCAATGCCACGAGGCAGGCTCTGTTTGGGATCATCGGCGGTCCAGTTTGTCTTCTTGCGTGAGGCTCCCAGGAGAGACGAAAGGGTGGCCTCCTTGCTGATCAATACTCCGCCAGGCAGATGCTGCACGGCCGCCAGCGGCGTGGCTTTGGTGTTGGTCTCGTCATACGCCACTGACTCAAAAGCAGACACCTCCGGTGTGGTGCCATCACCCCGATCCACACTGGCAAAGTCATAGAACCTCACCTCCACCATGCGGTTCCGCGTGATGGCCACCTGCCGGGCCATGCTCATCTCATCCACCACCATTTGCGTAGCGGTAGTGATCTGGTTGGCGGTGAGAACCGAATTCGTCACAGGCACCGCCATGGCCAGCAACAAGCCGCTGATGGTGATCACGATCAGGAGCTCGATCAGCGTGAATGCCGATGTTGCCGAATTCCAGGCATGAAGACGTGGGGGACGTGTTTTCATGAGTTGCAGCCATCTCCGTTGGGGTTTTTGCAATCAATTACGACTGCAACAACGGCTCGCCTACTGCACTCATTTCATCAATCCACGAGAAAATGTCAATACAATGTATATTAGTTTTCGAACGGAAATGACGCCTCCTCGAACCTTGCAGGGCTCCAATGTTCAATCCTTATCGGTGCTAAGGAATTCATTTAGCATTGCATCGATTCGATACTAAAAACGATACCGCCGCGCGACCTTTGGCAGGCGATCTATTTGCCTTCTTTGGAAGGCACAGGCAGCGCACGAAGCTGGAGGCCTGCTTTTTTCTCTTTCCCCCATTGAAATAACTCACTGACTTGATGAGCGTATTGCCAGGGGGCTTGATTATCCGCGTATACAATGACGCGGGTGCGCTCTGCTGCCAGTGCCACGGCTTGAGGCAGGTCGAGATACTTCAGCACATTCAGATAGGTGGGGCCGTCACGATGGGAAGCGGGCAGGCCATGCAGATCCAGGCGGGTGATGCCGCTCTCAAACAGACTGGCATAGAGCGCATTCGCCGCCTGATGGCGACTGGCCTGCACCCACAGCTTGGTTTTTTGATTCTGCAGGGCTCCCAGGCTCTGCAGTCCCTGGATGGCCATACGCACGTCCCACACCTGCTGTCCCTCAAGCGTCTGGCCCAACAGGTAAAAGCGGCGCAGTTGATGGGTGCGTTCCTTTTCCGTGGCGGGCCAGGCATTGGCCCCAACGCCCCGCGGGCACATGTAGGCCATGCCCCACTTGAAGTTCTGAAACATCTTCTTTTCCTGCTGGTAGCTGTTGTCATCCGCAGACACCGCTTTGTCTCCACGGACAATGGATTGAGGAAATGCCGCCGCAAAGGTCTTCGTGAAATCCTGCCAGCCTTCTTCGTCCAGCACGTTCAGCACGACCAGGTCAAGGTCCTCCAGCTTCAATTTTGCACTGTGCAGAACATAAAGTTTCCCTGAACCCATCGGGTCGTTTTCCACCAGCGCGGGCAGGTCCCAAAATTGCAGCTGAACACCGTCATTCTCCTCCACCTGAGGTGCGCCCAGCTTCGAGGTGCCGCCCTTCAAGCTCTCCCACCCGGTGAAGCAGCGGCTCTGGAGGGCCTGCAGCCAGGCATTCCGCTGCGTGGCCCATTCGTCGGCACTGGCGGGCACTTTGGGTGTGGCTGCGAGTGCGACGAATGTTTCATCGATCTTCGTGTTGACCTCGTCCTGAGGCACTTCTGACAGCACGCGCAACTTCTCCATGCCAATGCCCTTCACAGCAGGAGCATCCAGCGTGGACATGAGATCCGCCCCCTGCAGATGACGCGTCATCCAGTGGAACTCCCCCGTGTTCAGAGGCTGGGTGTCTTTGTGCGGCCCCTCGGCAAACTGCATGCCGATTTTGGCCTCGGCACCCAGGATCTTGTAGATGCGCCGGGTGGACTGGTAAACGCGAAAGACTCCGTCGATGGGGAAGATGCCGTCTTTGTCTGTATTTGCGACAAGGAGTGCCCGAGGGGCCACCAGGGCAGCGAGCTTGTCATAGTCCCAGCCATAGCTGTTCACGAAATACATGCAGTCACAGTGACCGGAGACGCAACCATCTACGACGTGGTTCCGCAGAGTGGTGATGCCCGCAGTGGGCACCGCACACTGAATGCGCTCATCCAGCGCGGCGATGAACCACGAATAGGCCCCTCCCCCGCTGCGACCCGCTACGCCAAAGCGACTCTTGTCCACCTCGGGGCGGGTCTCAAGGTAGTCCAGCGCTCGTATGCATGCCCATGCCTCGACACCAGCGGGAGTGTAGCCGCGCGCCATCCACCACCAGCGTCCTTTGCTGTAGTTGCCGTGGTGTTCGCCACGAATCTCCCCCAACTGCACCGTATCGATCACCAGGCACACGAAGCCATGCTTCGCGTACCAGACACCGTGGTGCTCATAGCCAGCCTTGTTCCCGTAGCTCACGCCATCCTTCATCATGTTGGAGTGGCCACAGACGTAGAGCACCGTGGGCAGGGGTGTCCCCACTTGCTTCGGGCGGTAGAGGTTCGCCGTGACGTACAATCCCGGCCGAGACTGAAAGTGCAGGTTTTCCACGATGATGCCTTCGTGCTCGAACTCGCCTGTCTTCACGGCTTTGAGATCCGTGCGGGGCGGCATGGGATCGAGGCCCAGCATCTCCGCGAGTTGCCGCCGGTATTCGCCCTTCTTGGACGCCCACTCCTCCTTGGTGCGAACTTCGCGTTCAAGCTGACCTTCCAGGAGCGTCACCTGCCGTTCAAAATAGGCACCCAGCTTCTTGGAGTTGGAAGATTCAGACGCAGGCTCCGCTGCTACAGCCGACAGGGCCATGACAAGGCAACCACCCAGGAAGACGTTCAATGCGCGCATGCGTGTTCTATCGCAATGATGGGGGATCATCTTGCGAAATTCGGGCCGCAACGATGCGCCCGTACCAGAACCTGTGCCCAATGGATCACTCATTCGCTGAAACTCGGGAGTGACACACGCCGTTCATCGTGGTCATTCTATTTCATGCACATGAAGGCACGACTTTTAATCCTGGCAGCCTTGCTCCTCTGCGGATCTGCGACCCTGCCAGCAGCGCAGAAGCCCAACATCATCTACATCCTGGCGGATGATGTCGGCTACGGGGATCTGAGCTGCTATGGCGCGACACGCGTGAACACCCCCAACCTTGACCGGCTGGCAGCCCAGGGCCTTCGCTTCACTGACGGGCACTCCCCTTCTGCCACCTGCACCCCCACGCGCTATGCCACGCTCGCGGGCGAGTACGCCTGGCGAAAAAAGGGCACCGCCATTCTGCCGGGTGATGCCGCACTGATCATCTCACCGGACCGGTTCACTCTGCCGGGTATGCTCAAGAAGGCAGGCTACACGACGGGCGCGGTGGGCAAATGGCACCTGGGGCTGGGTACTGCAGACCAGCCTGTGAACTGGAATGCGGAGGTCAAGCCAGGACCGATTGAGATCGGCTTTGACTACTCCTTTCTCATCCCTGCCACGGGAGACCGCACCCCGTGCGTCTTCCTTGAGAACCATCGCGTCGTCGGACTCGATCCCAATGACCCCATCTCGGTGCGCTACGGCGAGAAGGTGGGGGACGAACCCACCGGCCGTGAGAATCCCGACCTGCTGAAGATGAAGTTTAGTCATGGGCACGACATGACCATCGTCAATGGCATCAGCCGCATTGGCTACATGACGGGAGGCAAAGCGGCCCGCTGGGTGGATGAGGACATCGCAGACACCATCACGCGCAAAGCTGCAGGATACATTGAGGAGAACAAAGAGAAGCCGTTCTTCCTCTACTTCGCCACGCATGACATCCACGTACCACGTGTGCCGCATGCGCGCTTCGTGGGCAAAACCGAGATGGGAGCCCGGGGCGATGCCATCGTGCAGCTTGACTGGTGTGTGGGTGAGATCCTCTCCACCCTGGATCGACTGAAGCTGACGGATGACACGCTCATCATCTTCTCCAGCGACAACGGCCCCGTGGTCGATGACGGCTATCAAGATGAAGCGGTGGCCCGCCTGGGTGCCCACAAGCCTTCCGGTCCCATCCGCGGTGGGAAGTACAGCAACTTCGAAGGCGGCACACGCGTCCCCTTCATTGTCCGCTGGCCTGCCCGCATCAAACCCGGCACCTCCGATGCACTCGTGTGCCAGATCGACCTGCTGGCCAGCTTTGCCGGCCTGACGGGACAGGAACTCCCGGCAGATGCGGCCCCGGACAGCCAGGATGTGAGCACCGCTCTCCTCGGTGACTCGAAAACGGGCCGTGACACCCTGGTCGAACACGCCAGCCAGCTCTCCCTGCGGCAGGGAACATGGAAATACATCCCGCCAGGCAAGGGCCCAAAACGCCAGAACAACACCGGCGTGGAGTCTGGCAAAGACGAGAAAGGCCAGATCTATGATCTCGCCACGGACCTGGGGGAGACGCGCAACCTCATCTCCGAACAGGCCGAAAAGGCGGCCTCCATGGCCGCCACGCTCCAGGAGATCCAGCAATCGGGACGCAGTAGAAAGTAACGAATAAAAAACAATCCTTTTGGCGGGCGGGGTGAGGTGATTAAATCGACCCGCCCCCATGAAAATTCCCGCACTATTCCCGCTGACCTGCTGGTTGTCCCTGGCAGCGGGGGCCATTCAAGCCTATGGGCAGAGCGGAGAGCCCGCCACTGATGGCTGGCCTCTGGCCTCACGTATTGACCGCAATCTGGCGAAGGTGGAGCAGCAACTGGCGACCACCAAAGAGCGGCTCAGCAATCTGGCACGCATTCCCAGTGAACAAACGGGTGAGCGGCTGGGATATCACAGTCGCATTCAGCAGCGAGGGGCGGCAGAGATCTGGGTGCAGGTGGACTTGGGTGCTACTCGGGAGTTCGACTCGGTGGTCGTCGTCCCGGTGGTCCTGCCCCGGGAACTGGGCGGGGTTGCCGGCTACGGATTTCCCAAACAATTCCTCATCAGCGTCAGCGATGACCCCGAGATGGAGTCAGCCACCCCGATGGCCGACTTCACGACGGCAGATTTCCCCAATCCCGGACGCACCCCGGTGGTGGCCTACTGCCCACAGGGGAAGGGCCGGTACTTGAGACTCACTGCCACTGGCCCCACTGGTCGGGTCGGATCCAATGGCGAGGTGAACTGGCCCTCTCTGGCCCTCGCGGAGATCATGGTGCTGCATGGCGACCAGAATCTGGCCGCAGGCAGGCGGGTGACAGCGCCCACCTCGAGGGAGGCCGGGCTCGTGTGGTCCATTCAAAATCTGACGGACGGCGAAAGCATTCTGGGAGCGCCAGTCTCCTCTGTCACGACACCGAGAAAGGGCTGGCACAGCGCACCGTATCCCGAGGCCTGCACGCCCGTCACCATCACTCTGGATTTAGGAGCCAACCATCCCGTGTCCGATGTGCGGCTCTTCCCCATGCGTTGGGAGGGATACCCCCACTGGCTGGGATTCGGGTTCCCGGTGCGGTACAAGGTGGAGAGTGCCACGGATCCCAGCTTTGCTGATGCACGCGTGATCTCTGACCACACGGGTGCGGATGTGCCGAACCCCGGCATGAATGCCATCGTACTGCCTGCGGACGGCACCCCTGCCCGTCTCATCCGCATCACCGCGACCCGCCTTTGGGAGCGATTCACAGACCACGCGTTCGCACTCTCTGAGGTGCAGGTTTTTGCTGGAGGCACCAATGTGGCTCCAGGCGCGACCGTGGCCACGACCAGTGTGTATCCCGACAAACCCTGGGCCAATGAGAATCTCACTGATGGTCATGCCAGTGACAACCGCATCCTGCCCCTGCCGCTTTGGGTGGAACAGTTGCAGACTTCTGCCCGGCTGGAGAAGGAAATACTGGCACTGCAAACAGTGCGAAATGAAAGGCTCCAGACTCTGCAAAATGCCGTCGTCCGCACGAGTATCGGCCTTACCCTGCTGAGCGTGGCGTTGCTCGGAGGCTTTCTCATCCGCAACAGCATGCGCCGCCGACGCGAACTCCTCGCTCTACAGCAGCGCATCGCCCGCGATTTGCATGACGAGATCGGCAGCAATCTGGCAGGCATCTCCCTGCTCACACGGGAGGCAAGCCATACGGCCTCCCCACCGCATCGCCGGCAGTTGCTGGATGAAGTGGGCCGGGTGGCGGAAGAGACGGCAGCCTCCATGCGGGATCTGGTCTGGCTCATCCAGCCGGGCGTGCCTGGGGATCTGATCAACGGCATGCGCCAGTGCGCGAGCCGCCTGCTGACCGGCATGACGGTGGTCTTCGTGCCCCCTGAGGAGGCGATCACTCACCGTGTACCTTTGGACCTGAAACGCCAGATCTACCTCGTGTACAAAGAGGCCCTGCAGAATGTGGCGCGACACAGCCAGGCGACTTCCGTGCTTATTTCATTTGTCCGCGAAGGTCGCAAGATGCTGATCCGCATCAAGGACGATGGGGTGGGGTTGCCCACGGACGCGGACGCATTGAAGCAAGGGAACGGACTCGAGAACATGCGTCAACGCGTGCGCAGCCTGCGGGGTGAGATTCGGGTCTTCACTCCGGAGGAGGGAGGGTGCGAGGTGGAGATCCGTGTGCCCTGGCCGGAATGACCCGGCTCCCGATGTCTCGTGAATTGCGTCTTCGGCAAATCCGTCCACTTTCCCCACCATGCCCCTGCCCCGAGTCTGGATCGTTGAAGACAATGCCGTTTACCGCGGGGCTGTGGCGCGCGCCTTGAATGCGACTGCCGAGCTCAACTGCGAGGCACAGTTCGGCACAGGCAAAGCGATCCTCACCGCTCTGGAGGGCGGCAATGCTCCAGACGTGCTGCTGCTGGATGCAGGCCTGCCGGACGGCAGCGGCATCGACCTGCTCCCAACCCTCTGCGACCAGGCACCAGACTGCCACATCCTCATGCTGACGGTGTTCGAAGATGCCGCCAAGATCACCCTGGCCATCTGCAACGGTGCCCAAGGCTACCTGCTGAAGAACTCCCCCATCGAGGAAATCATCACCGGCATCCAGCAGGCGCTGAAGGGCGGAGTACCCATGACGCCCAGCATCGCCCACCAGGTGCTCCACCTTTTCTCCAAGTTCGCCCCCAAACAAAGCGACTATGGCCTGAGCGTGCGCGAACGTGAAACCCTGGAACTCATGGTGCAGGGTTTCATCCGCAAAGAGATCGCCGACCGCCTCAACCTGAGCCTCCACACCGTCGACACCTATCTGCGCGGCGTCTACCGGAAGCTGGCCGTCAACACTCGCACCGGTGCCGTCGCCAAAGCCCTCAAAGAAGGATTGGTGTGAGGAAACGAGAGGGTGTCACCCAGAAACGTCAGCACGAAGTGATGGACATTCGCACCCTTTCAAAAGCCTGGATACCTGCGGCACTTTTCATCTTTCTTTTTGGTTTCGGGAGACTATCCATGCTCCTGTTTTCATCCCTGAAAGGGATGGATCCCTCAGCTCAGGGTTGGCCGAGCCTTAAGCGAGGCTACCCTGGGTACTCTCGATGCAAAATGTCAGGTGGGGATGCCGCGACTCTTTCCTCCAACCTTGGAGCGTGCAATGCCCCCACGTCGTAGCCTGCGTCCCTGGGCTCCTCCACCAGTAGAGCGCAAAGGACTTCGAATAACACAGGCTGACAATCCCCCCCGACCAGGCATCTCGCCCTCTTGTTAATCTAAAAAAATCTTGTCAATCCTGTCCAAAAAAACGCCCTCTTAACCCGGATCCACACAGCACGGGCACTTCT
>JBGGMQ010000250.1:0-4299 GCA_041287975.1 Verrucomicrobium sp.
GACAGAGCCAGACCCGCAATCGAATGCGCCGCGTCCAGCTGTCCGTACAGGATCTTCTCCCGGATCGTCGCCCACCCGACTTCCCGGCTGAGCTCGACCTCCACGCCATGCTTCTTGAAGTAGCCCAACTCGTCTGCCACCAGCAACGGTGCGCAGTCAGCCAGGGCAATAAAGCCGATGCGGACTTTGCTAGGCGCCGGGATGCTTGGGCCGGATGGAGTGGAACGGGGCGGAATCACGGGGATCTCCAATGCATTCGGCGTGCCATTCCCCGGAGAAATGCGTGAGCGATTCATCGCAATTTTCAAGATATTAATGAATTTCGTTCATAGTAGGGGCTTCTCTTTCGCCCTCGCAACTCAGTGTGGAACAAGCGTACTGCTCCTCCGGCAAAGTAGTGTCAGGGCTTTAGCCTGACTCCGCGCATCCCAAGTCTTCCAATGCCAGGACAAATCCTGGCACTACTTTGGCGCTCGCGCAGGCGCTGCTCTCCTTCCAGTGATTAACTCTTCCAGCCACCTCCACGACTACGTGTCCAGGCGTGTCATCTTCCTCGAACCTCTCTGTCACCCGCAAACCCCTCCGGCCATCAAAGGCCGGAGAGGCCACACGGCAATAGCAACAACAACACTAACAAACTTACGGGCAACAAGTGCCAGCAAACGGTCCAGCAACTCAGGTGACCCACTGCCCACTGCCCACTGCCCACTGCCCACTGCCCACTGGTTCACTGCCCACTGCCCACTGGTTCACTGGCTCACCGGATCACTGGTTCACTGAATTGCCGGTTCACCGTCCCACCGAAAATCAGAAATCAAACGTCGCCTGCACATACACAAAATCCGCATCATCCGACGCCCCCGTGGCTTTCGCATAGTCGCCACTGAAGAAATGGCTGTATCCCGCAAGGAAACTCACATTCTTCGTCGCCTTCCATGTCGTGGTGAAGTCCAGTTCCGTGCCAACGAATTTGCTGGCGCTGCTCTTGACCGGACGCACTGCCGTCACGCCGTTGGCGCGGTACCAGGCATCATTCGTGTCGGCCAGAAAGAAGGCGTGGTAGTCCAGTTGCATCTTCACCGTCTTGGTGGGCTGCACGGAGAAGCTCACGGCTGGGTTGTGGAGGTTCTGCCAGGAGAAGAAGTCCATGTAGCCGTAGAACTTGTGGTTCGTCGGGAAAAGGTTCTGGAAGGTCTCCACTTCGCCGTCCGCCGCATTGCTGTCGCCCGTGGCGAAGTTGTATTCAGCAAACAGACGGGGCTTCCATGCACTCTTTGTCCAGACGTACCCTGCGCCCCAGTGACCGGCAAAGGCGCTCAGATCCTTGTCCTTCACTTCGCCGAACTGCACCGCCATCTCGGTTTCATAATCCCAGCCTCCTGTCTTGGTCACATCCGCTTTGACGCGGGTGCCCAGCGTGAAGAAGTTCGTGTCTCCCACCAGATACTCTTCGTGCAAATGCAGCACGTAGAAGTCGGTGGTGGAACCCAGGGGGCACAGCGCAGCGGTGCTCAAGTACACGCCGCTGAAGATCTGGTTCCTGCCTGTGTCGTTGCCGTCAAACAGATCGCTGAGGTTGAACTCATCACTGTCAGGCACGACCACGCTCGATGCAAAAGCCTCTACGTTCCAGTCCTTGGTGCCATAGTGCAGCTTCACTGCGTCAAACGTACGTCCAAGGTTGTTCCAGTCGAAGCTGCCAATCATGCGCTCGTCCCCGTAGCTGAGGATCTGGCGGCCAATCGTGACATTGAAGTCCTTGGGACCGATCTTGACATAGGCCTGACGGAGATCAATGGCGTCGTCGCCCTCGGCTCCCATCACGCCGGGTTCATTTGGACGGTCCGAATCCAGTTCCAGTGAGCTTTGGCCCTGGACATAAAAACTCAGGTAGTCCGTGGGAGACACCTTGATGCCGACCCGCGCCCGCTGCAGGAGCCAGGAGTCGTCCGTCAAGGAGTCAACCCCGTCATTGAAATCGAAGTTGTTTTCCCGGTACTCGAATCGCAGGCGCTCCTGGAAATCGAAGGTAACAATCTTGGACTCCGGTGGCGGTATGACAACCTCTTTGGGGTTCTTTGAAATGACCGGCTCGCCGGCGAAGCCTGCGACTGCGGTGCAGAGCAGGGGAATGAGCAATGTTTGTTTCATGGATGTTGAAGGAGGTGGAGTTGAGATGCCCGAAGGCCTTGGTTGATGCTTGAGGGAGAGGGTTGAGCTCTAACGGTTGTTTCAGTTGGTATCGGTTTCTGGTTCTTTGGGGGAAGCTTGTGGGTCTTGGATCCAGGCATGGACTCTCCGTCCGGTGGTGTGATCACCGTGAACTTCAGGAGAGGGCAGGGCAGGGCAGGATGCTCGTGGTGCGTCAGGCCGCAGCGGAGCTCATCTTGAGTGGATGACTGGCCAGCTCAGCCGCCATGTCCGCCGACGGCTGAAAGTGAGGGTCCTTGCTGGGACGCAGATGGGATCGTTCGTTGAGGAAGGTGATCAGATGCTCGCGCAACTCGTAGTAGAGCGGGTTTTCCATGATCACTTTCCGCTCCCGGGGCCGTTCGAATGGAATGCGCAGAATGTCGCCCACCTCCGCTTCCGGACCGTCAGTCATCATCACCACCCGGTCGCTGAGGAAGATGGCTTCATCCACGTCATGGGTCACCATCAGGGTCGTGATGCGGAATTTGCGCCACAGTTCCAGCAGCACTTGTTGCAGCTCGAACCGTGTCAGCGCGTCCAGCATGCCAAAGGGCTCGTCCAGCAGAAGCATTTTCGGCTGCAGCGCAAAGGCCCGTGCGATCCCGACGCGTTGCCGCATCCCTTGGGACAATTCAGCGGGAAACTTGTGCATGGCGTCTGAGAGCCCCACCACGCTCAGGTAGTATTCGGCAATCTGACGGCGTTCGGATTTGGCGGCCGTGAAGTACACCTGGTTCACCCCCAGCATCACGTTCTCAAAGGCCGAGAGCCAGGGCAGTAGGCAGGGCGCCTGGAACACCACGCCGCGGTCAGGACCGGGGTCGGTGGTTTCCCGGCCCGCCAGCACGATGCCACCTTTGGTGGTCTCGCTCAGTCCTGCCACCATGGAAAGGACGGTCGACTTGCCGCAGCCGGAGTGCCCGATCAAGGTGGCGAACTCGCCCTCCTGCAACTTGAGGTTGAAGTCCTTCACGATCACAGCCTCTTTGCCGCCCGGCGCTGGATAGGATTTCCAGAGCTGGGAGATCTCCAGCATGGTTTTCTTGGGTGGGGTGCTCATGATGCGACTTCGAATTCTTCACGTTTTTCCTCGGACCGGCGGCGTGGGCCGCGGCGGCTGAAGTATTGCAGGGTGTTCGGCGTGGTGATGTCCTCTGGCAGGATGTCAGGCAGCACCAGCTTCCTGGAGACTGTCGTCTTGCTCTTTTCCTTGGCTGCCAGCAGCAGGTTGATCAGTTCATTCCTCAACGCCTTGAAATGGTCATTGTGGTTGATGGCCGTGCGATCACGGGGCCTCTCCAAAGGAATGGGAATGGCCTGGCCCAGTGTGGCGGGGGCGGTGGGCAGCAGGGGAATGACCCGGTCTGCCAGCAGGATTGCTTCGTCAGGGTCATTGGTGATCCAGACCACCGTCTTGCGGGTTTGCTGCCAGATGTCGCTGATGTCGTCTTGCAGCTTGGCCCGCGTCAGTGCGTCCAGGGCGCTCAACGGTTCATCCAATAACAGCACCCGTGATTCCATGGACAGGGCCCGGGCCACTGAGACGCGCTGCCTCATCCCGCCGGAAAGCTCTCTGGGCAGCTTCTGGGCGGCCGGTGTGAGCTTCACCATGGCGATGTACCTGGCAATGTGTTCGGCCCGTTTTTCCTTGGACCACTGGGGGAAGACGCTGTCGACCGCCAGAGCGATGTTTTCCGTGACCGTCAGCCAGGGCAGCAGGGAGTAGTTCTGGAAGACCAGCCCGCGATCCGGACCCGGTCCGGTGACAGGCTTGCCGTCCAGCAGCACCTCGCCCTGGTCGGGCTTCAAGAGTCCGGCCAGCATGTTGATGAAGGTGGTCTTGCCAGAGCCGGAGTATCCCACAATGGCCACGAACTCACCTTCGTTCACCTCGAGGTTGAGGCCTTTGAGCACCTCCGTACGGGCTCCGGCCGCCCCGTAGCCTTTGCTCACGTTTTTGAGTGACAGTATGGACATGGTGTTGGGGGTCAGGCGGTTTTGAGTTTCGACTCAGCCAGGCTCATGAGCCGGTCCAGCACATAGCCCACCACTCCAATGGTGAGAATGCAGAGAATGATGTGGGCAAAGCTGTTGGCGTTGTACTGC
>JBGGMQ010000251.1:0-5002 GCA_041287975.1 Verrucomicrobium sp.
CCGTTCTCCTTGGTCACTTCGACCTTGATGGGCTTGTCACGGTCACCCGCGGTGACAGTGAGGACCTGGTCACCCAGCGCGACGGGCTTGAGGTCTTTGTCGAGCAGCGCGACATAGAATTTGCCGTCTTTGGCGGTCACTTCGCCGTGCATGGTCTCGTCTTTGCTGAACTCAAGGAGCCGGCCGCCGTTGGGTCCGAGTTCCACGCCGCCGTGGGCGAAGAGGGAGTTGGCGGCAAGGAGGAGGGCTGCGAAGAGGGAACAGACTTTAAGTTTGTTTTTCATGTTTTTTCAGGGTTTGGTTGGTTTGTCTTCTGACTGTGGTTTGGCCCCTGGCATTCAGGGGAAATGAGTTTGGAATGATGATTTTATCTTCTGACGATCTTTAGTGTGCTGCCGGAGCTTCCAGCCGGATGGCCCGCTCCGCCGCTTTCCTGCCGAAGAGTGAGAAGGCCGCAGGCGTGACCAGCAGATCCAGCAGGGTGGAACTGACAAGGCCACCCACAATGACCACCGCCACCGGGTGCAGGATCTCCTTGCCTGGCTCACCGGCCGCCATCACCAGCGGGATCAGAGCGATCCCGGCGCTGAGGGCGGTCATGAGCACAGGCACCAGTCGCTCCAGCGTCCCGCGCTCGATCATCGCCCGGGTAAATCCTTCGCCCTCGTGTTTCATGAGGTGCAGGTAGTGGGAAATCATCATGATGCCGTTTCTGGCAGCCACACCACCGACGGCGATGAAGCCCACCAGCGTGGCGATGGAGATGTTGTTCACCACCTGCCAGGTCAGCACGAGGCCACCCATGAGCGCGAGGGGGATGTTCACCAGCACCTGCAGAGCCAGTGAGGCACTCTTAAAGTAGCCATAGAGCAGGAATGTGATGACCCCGAGCACCAGGAGGAACAGCGTGGTGATGCGCTGGGCTGCCTCCTGCTGCGCTTGAAACTCGCCCTCAAAGCTCACGAAGTAGCCTGTGGGCAATTTCACCTTCACCTTCACCTCCTTCTGCAAGCGCACCACCAGGGATTCCAGATCCCGTTCGCTGGTGTTGGCTCCTATGACAATGCGGCGTTGCGTGTTCTCGCGGTTGATGACGTTCGGCCCTTTGGACTCTCTGACATCGGCCACAAGCCGGAGCGGGATGCGTTGCCCGGTACTGGTCTCGATCGGCAACTCCTGGAGTTTCTCTGGGGAATCCCGCCACTCCTCGGGGAGGCGCAGCACAAGATCCATAGTGCGTTGACCTTCCCGCAGTTCCGTCACCGTGGTGCCACCGACCAAGGCTGAGAGCTGGGCGTTGAGTTCGCCTACCTGCATGCCATAGGCATGAGCCCGTTCCCGGTTCACCTCGATCTTGAGCTGGGGAATCGGCACCTGCGCTTCCAGGTTCACGTCTGTGAGTCCCGGAATGCTCTTTGCAATGCCTTCGACCTGCTTGCCGAACTCTCGCAGCTTCTCGAGATCGGGCCCGTAGATCTTCACGGCAATCTTCGCACTGACGCCGCTGAGCATGTGAGAGAGACGGTGGCCAATGGGCTGGCCTACGTTCACGAACGTGCCCGGGATGGTGCCCAGTTTCTCCCGGATCTCTGCAAAGACCTCATTGCGGTGACGACCACCCGGTTTGAATTCGACGTCGAATTCATTCACGGACACAGGCACCACGTGGTCATCCTTCTCGGCACGCCCGGCGCGGCGGCCCACGCTCTTCACTTCGGGAATGCTCTGGAGGATGCGTACGCCCATTTCACCGGTCTCATTGGAATGGCGCAACCCTGTCCCAGGGGGGCCTGCCAGAGAGATGGTGGCGCTGCCCTCATTGAAGGAGGGGAGGAATTCCTTCCCCATCATGGGATAAAGCATGAAGGATCCCATGAGCATCACAGAAGTAATGCCTAGAACCAGCAGCGGATTACCCAGTGCCACCTTCAGCAGCGTGTGCTTCACCGCACCTTTCATGGCCCGGACGATCCAACCGTCATGCGAGGACTCGCCTGCTTTGTCGGCCTTGGGTTTGAGCAGCATGGAGCACAGCACGGGAATCACCGTCAGTGACACCACGAAAGAGGCAATCATGCTCGTGATCGTGGCGATGGCAATAGGTGTGAAGAGCCGTCCTTCCAGCCCTTCCAGACCCATCAGGGGCAGGAAAACCAGCACAATGAGCACCGTGGCATAGAGGATGGAGTTTCGCACTTCACCCGACGCCGTGGCGATCACTTCCAGCTTGGGCAGTGGGGTGGGAGAGGAGGCGTTTTCCTGAAGCCTGCGCCACACGTTCTCCACATCCACAATGGCGTCGTCCACCACCATGCCGATGGCCACGGCCAAGCCGCCCAGCGTCATGGAGTTCACACTGATGTCCTGCCACTTGAAGACGATCAAGGTGATCGCGAAGGACAATGGCATGGCGGCCAGGGTGATGAGGGTCGTCCGCCAGCTCAGAAGAAAGAGGAACAACACGATGGTGACCATGATGGCCCCGTCCCGAATCGCTTCCTTCAAGTTGTCGATGGCACTCTGGATGAAGTCGCCTTGACGAAAAAGCACCTCCAGCTCCACATCCTCCGGCAGTGAAGGCTTCAGTTCCAGCAAGGCTTTTTCGATGCTGGCGCTCAGCTTGAGAGTGTCGAAGCCCGGTGCCTTGTCGATGCTCAGGATGACGCCCATGGTCCCGTTCACACTGGCATCCCCACGCATCATCTGGGGGGCGTAGCGCAGGGTGGCCACGTCCTGGATCAGCACCGGCCGGTGGTCGAGTTGCTTCACCACGGTACGGCCCAGATCCTCCAGGTTCGTGGTCATGCCCAGGTTGCGCACCATGATCTCCCGCGTGTCCGTCACCAGGTAGCCGCTCGTGGAGTTGTCGGCAGCCTTGCTGGCCGCCTGTTGCAATTCCTCGAACTTGATGCCGTAGGCCGCGAGCTTGAGGGGATCAGGCAGGATTTGCGCCTGCTTCACCCCGCCGCCGATCGCCAGCACTTCCGCCACGCCGCCAATGCTCTGCAGCCGGCGGCGGACGGTCCAGTCCGCCAGCGTCCGCAGATCCATTGGTGCCGTTTTGTTGTCCTTGCTGCGGATGCCCACCAGCAGGACCTCGCCCATGAGGGAGGACACGGGCGTCATCCCGGGCTGGGTGCCGGCAGGCAAGGTGCCCAGCACCGCTTGCATGCGCTCCTGCACGAGCTGACGGGCACGGTAGATGTCCGTGCCCCACTTGAATTCGGCAAACACGAGCGAGAGGCTCACGTCCGAGTTGGAGCGAAGCCGATCCAGTCCACCGACGCCTTGCAGCGCGGATTCAATGGGTTGTGTCACCAGCGTTTCGACCTCCTCAGGAGCGAGGCCCGGCGATTCGGTGAGGATGGTCACCGTGGGTTTGGTCATGTCTGGGAGCACTTCCACAGGCAGGTCTTTCAGCACCTGCCAGCCAGACACCAGGATCAGCATCGCAGCCGCCAGAATGATCGGGCGGTGATGCAGCGAGAATCGTATGAGATGATTCAGCATGGCCGGTTACAGGCTGCGTTTGCGAAAGATGAAGCTGAGCGCAAGCATGCAAAGCAGCAGCGCACTCGTTCCGGCAAAGAAGATGGTCATGCGGTTCCACGTGCCACCGCCTTCGCCATGCTCATGATCGTGGTCACCACCACCGTGACCGGCAGCGATCTGCTCCTTGGTCATCTCCGTGCCATCGTCATTGTGCGGGTGCCCGTGAGCGGCATCCAGAGCCTCACGCAGGGAGACACTGCCTGCGCCAGCAAAGCTCAGCGCATAGGCTCCTTTGGTCACGACCTGGTCTCCGGGCAGCAAGCCACCCAGGATCTCCACGCGTTCATCATTCTGTGCCCCGATCTGAACGGGCACTTTGACAAAGGCATCCTTCAGCTCGTAGTCCGCGACGAAGACAAAGCGACCCGAGGCATCTCCCTGGAGGGCAGAGCGGGGGATGGAGAGCACATTCTCCCGTTTGCTGACCACGATGGTGAACTCTGCCCGCATGCCGGGTCGAAGGAACTTGTCCGGATTGGGAACGTGAAACGCAGCCTCAATCGTGCCTGCCGTTTCATCAGCATAGGCACCCAGGTGCGCCAACTTCGCCTCGAACACCTTGTCCGGGAAGGCTGGAATGCGGATGCGCGCTGTCTGGTCCTTGGCCAGTTTGCCCGCCAGGTGTTCCGGCACCCGGGCCGCGGCTTCCACTTGAGAGAAGTCCACAATCTCGATCAGCGATTGATCGGGGCTGATGGGCTGCCCTTGTGTGATGTCCACCTTGGCAATGGTGCCTGCGATGGGGGCCTCCAGCTTCACGGTAGGAGGGGGATCGCCGGGCTGGCGGCTCTCCACCCACATGAGCTCCTCGCCCTCGTCCACCTCCTGGTCTGGCAGGGCTAGCACGGAAAAGGTGCGACCGGGGATACGGCTGCTAACCACGGCCTTCTTGCCCGGCAGCACCTCAATGCCGCCCAGAGCGAAGACAGTTTCCTCGAATTCCGTTTCCTCGGACTCGACGAGCTCCAGCCCGAGGTTCTTCACCCGGACAGGGTCCAGGACGATGGTGCTGTCTTTACGGTTGCCGCTGCCCTCTGCCGCGATGGCAGGGGTGTCAGCGTGAAGCAAAACACCGGCGGCGATTACGAGCAGCCAGATTCCGCGCCAGGCGGAAAGGTCTAAAAATGGAATCATGTAGAAAAAAGATAGGTTGGGAAATAGCAAAGGAATGACTGTGCTTCTCTTCACTTGGAGCTCATCGCAGGCTGCGTAGCCGTGGCCGCTTCATAGCGAGCCCGGGCTAGGTGGTAGTCGCGGAGCGCCTCGAGGGCAGTGGACTCCGCATGGAACTTCTGCTCACGAGACTTCAACAGGGACATCAGGTCGGCCTCACCCTTGTTGTAGGCCTTCTCAATGGTCTCTGAATGCTTCGCAATCGTGGGCAGGAGGTTGGAGTTCACCTCAGCAATGAGTTTCGCATGGGCTGCCATCTCCGCCCGCGCGGCAGCCG
>JBGGMQ010000252.1:0-4695 GCA_041287975.1 Verrucomicrobium sp.
TTCTGGCCGTTCTGGTCGCTCACAAGGATGGCGCTCACAGCCAAGGCCCCAAGCTGATCGACGACGCCGACAAGGCCGCCGCCGCGACCCCAGCTCCTGCTGAGACGCCCGCCGCTGAAGGTACCCCGGCTCCTGCCGCACCTGCGGCTGCCGCACCCGCTCCTGCGACCGACAAACCCGCAGAAGCTCCCGCTCCTGCCCCAGCGCCAGCCCCTGAAGCTGCTGCTCCCGCAGCCCCAACGCCAGTTCCGGCTCCAGCACCTGCTGCTGAAACTCCAGCACCAGCACCAGCACCAGCGCCAACACCTGCTCCTGAGGCCGCAGCCCCTGTGCCAGCTCCAGTTCCCGCACCAGCGGCTCCGGCTCCGGCTCCTGCCACGGAGCAGCCCAAGCTCGCCCCCGTAGAGGCCGTTCCCGGTGCCGCGCCTACGCCGCCCCCAGTTCCAGGTACTCCTGCTCCTGCAGGAAACTGATTTGATTCGCGCTTTTGCCGCGACTGCGCTTTATCTAGGAGGATGCGAGACCTGTGCCGCATCCTCCTTTTTTTGTCTGCGCCCTGCTTGGCCCTCCTGCCTGCGGGGTGCAGTCGTGATGCCAAGCGGGCAGATCTCGTTTTCGTCAACAGCGCCGAAATCGAGACCCCGGATCCCGCCATGGCCACCGACCAGGTGAGCATGCGCATCAGCGAATCCCTCTTCGAGGGTCTCTGTCGGAACAACGCAGATGGAAAGGCAGAACCTGCCGTGGCTGAGCGCTGGGAAGTGTCAGCCGATCACAAGCAGTATACTTTTCACCTCCGGCCGGATGCTGTCTGGAGCACGGGCGAGCCCGTCACTGCCCACGACTTTGTCTACTCCTGGGAGCGCGCTCTCCGTCCCTCCACCGCCTCGGACTACGCGCCGCAGTTGTATCCGCTCGTGAATGCGCGCGCCTACAACGAGAGCAAGCTCACCGATTTCTCCCAGGTGGGGGTCAAAGCGCTCGATGACCGCACGCTCCGCTGCGACCTGGAGAATCCCATTCCTTACTGGATCGATCTCTGCGCATTCCTCACCCTCTCTCCAGTGCATCGCGCGACCGTGGAAAAGCATGGTGAGAGCTGGATCAAGCCTCAGCATCTGGTCGGCAATGGCCCCTACCTTTTTGAGAGCTGGCTCATTGACGACCGCATCCGTTTGCGCCGCAACCCCAAGTACTGGGACGTCAAGAACGTCGCCATGGAGACCGTGGACGTTCTGCCCATCTCGGAAGCCAACACCGCTCTCAATTATTTCCTCACTGGCCAGGCCGACCTGATGATGGACAAGGGAATGGTCCCGCCCTCCCTCGTCCCCAAGCTCAAGGAGCAGGAATACTTCAAGACGGGAGATTTCCTCGGCACCTGGTTCATCCGCGCCAACACCACGAAGCCCCCCTTTACCGATCCCAAAGTTCGCCTGGCATTCTCCCTCGCCATCGACCGGAAGCGCATTGTGGAGAAGATCACCCAGCTCGGAGAGCGGCCCGCCTACTCTCTCACTCCGCCCGGTGCGGGACAAAACTTCCAGCCCCCCACGGGTCTTGGCTACGACCCCGAACGCGCCCGTCAATTACTGGCAGAGGCCGGCTTCCCAGGCGGCAAAGGTTTTCCCCGGGTAGAATACCTTCACCTGCCCCTTTCCGTCGAGCGCAACATCGCCGTGGAGCTACAGGCCATGTGGCGCGAGGCCCTCGGGGTGAACGTCGGCTTGGAGAAGAAGGAGCAAAAAGTCTGGCTCGCTACCATGCGTGAACTCAGCTACGACCTCTGCCGTTCCAGTTGGGTGGGGGACTACAACGATCCCAACACCTTCCTGGAGATGTTCACCATTGGGAATGGCAACAACCGCACCGGTTGGGAAAATCCCGCCTATGACAAGCTGATCGCCGCAGCTGCTGCTGAAGGCGAAGTGGACAAGCGTCACGCCATCATGGTCGAGGCAGAGCGTCTCCTCGTCCTGGAAGGCGCTCCCATCTTTCCCGTTTACCACTACGTCGGAGTCCAGTTCCGTCGCCCTGAGCTTCAGGGCGTGCAAGCTAACCTTATCGACAATCATCCCTTCCGGGCCATGAGCTGGAAACAGTGAGCCCGCTCAAGAAGTTCATGCTGAGCAGAAAGTGACGCTTTGCAAATAAGGTCGCAAGTGGTCTCTCTCGCGTAGGGAAGGGGATGACTCAGACCACCCAAGCAATCAAGTTTCTCTTCGTAGGCCCGGCCTTGATGGTCTTTCTGGCCTTGGTCAATAAAATGAGTTTCAAAGGCGTCTGGTGGTGCCAGTGGCCCATACTCTTTCTGGCATTGTGCTGGTTCGTCAGCCTCTACTATGTGGTGCGGGCCATCATAGTCGCCGGTGGCATTGCTGCCCTGGTGACGTGGCTAAAGCGACGCTGAGGCCGTGGCACCCGATGCTGCCGCCTCGGCCTGCTTCTTTGCTATCCACTCTTGGTCGGCATCGCTCAAGCGGTTGGTGAAGGTGGTGAACTTCGTGCCCCATTCCGTCGTGAGGTGCAGCATGTTCGCATCCGCCTTTTCCAGCTTCGCAAACACCAGCACCCCTTTTTTGTCCGTCCAACCCCGGTATCCGGCGGGCTCAAGCTTCTTTCGCCGCGCATCCACGGCTTTTTTGCAACTGGCCACGCTTTCCCGCAGCCTTAGCATGTAGGGCACCTCGTATTCGTGCTTGTAGCCAGAGAGTCGGAGGACCTCGGTCCCATCCGGCAGCATCACCAGGAGTGCAGGGTAGCCTCGTACCTTCAGTTGATCCTTGAAGGCCTGGTAGAAGTCACTCTTGGTGGTGGATTCATCCGCGAAGTCCATCCGCAGGGGAATGTAAGTTTCCTCTGCCAGCTTCTTGAAGTCCGGCTGGAGCACCAGGGTGCTCTCAATGGACTGGCCGGAAGGACTGTTGCGGTTGTTTACGAGGATTAGCAGCGGCTTGCCGCTCCGGCGTGACAGCTCTGTGGCGTCCATGGCGCTTTTTATCCATGGCACCCGGCTCGTGACAGCGCTTGCATTGCCCGTGACACTGGAAAAGTCGTACAGACCACCTGCGGTGGCCGAGGGCGTGCCGCCATCGGCTGAGGGGGCACCAGTGCCGCCCATGGCAGCACCTTGGGCCGCTACGCTGGCATGCCCTGTCAACGTCGGATCCATCATCAGCCCCCACCCGCGGGTGTCAGGCAGTTTGGCAGGTTCCGGTTTCTTGTGACCAAAGGGGAGCAGCGCGCATGAACTCAGCATCCCGGCGAGGGAGAAGACAGAGGCGACGAAAAAGCAGCGGCGGGCAGGACTCATCCGTGCGGAAATTAACGGTTGGCGGCCTGGCTGGCCATCCCGCCAGGGGTGTAGCCGTGCCACATCGTACCAATGGGGGTGCCTGAAGGATTGCTGTACGTGCCGAACCCAGAGCCCACCTGACCATAGGGCTTGTAAAAGCTCTCGGAACCCGCCGAGCTCGGTACGGTGACATCCTGCGTAGTGTCCCCTGTAGGGATGCCCAGAGAGCGCTTTTGACTGTCCGCGAGCTCATGACGCGCCCATGCCATCTCATTGGCATTCTGGCCGATGCGGTTCTTCGCAGCCGTCACTCGCACATCGTACTGTTCCTGCGTCATCTTGCCCTGTGCCTTCTGTTGATCCAGAATGGCGATCTGCTCATTGGCCCTCTCTTCAGCCCGCTTGTAAAAGCGATCCATGTCAGATGCCGTCGGCTTTGTATTGTACGGCAGATCCGCGCAGGACGGCAAAAGACACGCCACGGCGGTTGCCAGGAGAAGAGGCAGAATGCGGATTTTCATCAAGAGAAGGGAATTCTAAGGACTCGGGGCAGCAATTTCAATGAAAAGCGCTGCGGCTGTATGTGGGAGAATCCATCGCAAGGCAACAATACCTCTTTCGCCTCAAGTGAATCTCCCCTTCATTAGGGGAACCATGACGCCTCCCTTCTCCAACGTGGGCCAGCGACTCTCTGGCTCCAGCGGCATCCAGGAGTTGATGGATGACCTGGGCATCTCGCTCACGACCCATCCCGACATGCGGATGCTGGGTGGGGGCCAACCCGCAGCCATCCCTGAAGTGCAGGCTCTCTGGAGGCAGAGGATGAAGGACATAGTGGACGACGGCGCGGCGCTGGACCGCATGCTGTTGAACTATGATCCGCCTACGGGAAGTCCGCAGTTTCGGGAAGCTTTCGCCAACTTTTTGAAGCGCGAATGTGGTTGGGACGTCACTTATGAAAACATTGCGGTGATGCCTAGCAGTCAGACCGCTTTTTTCCTTCTCTTCAACCTTTTGGCGGGTGATGCCGCCGAAGGCAAGCGGCGCATCCTTTACCCCTTGGTGCCGGAGTACATTGGGTATGCCAACCAGGGCTTGAGTGATGGCATGCTTACGGCCTGCAGAGCCATCCTGGAAGAGCGCGGTACGCACGAGTTCAAATACCGGGTGGATTTTGACCGCTTGAAGATCACGCCGGACATCGCTGCCATGTGCGTGTCCTGCCCCACGAATCCTACGGGAAACGTCCTCACTCCCGACGAGTTCAACCAGCTCCGAGACCTCGCCCGTGCCCACGGCATTCCACTGATCGTGGACAATGCCTACGGCCATCCGTTTCCAGATGTTCTTTACACGGGGTTCTCACCCCAATGGGAGGAGGGTATGATTTTTTCCATCAG
>JBGGMQ010000253.1:0-3329 GCA_041287975.1 Verrucomicrobium sp.
TAGGGACTCAGCGATCCGCGAGAGGTTGGACCGCCGCATGCCCAACAGTTCGCGCAAGGTGCGGGCTGGCCCCGTGGCCCGTGCTGCCAAACCTTCCATCATGGAAGGCACTGCGGAATTCAGCGTGGTGGGATGAGGGATTACAATATAGGTCTTGTTCATAAGCGTGTATTTTGAGCGGTTGAATTGAACGGATGAGGCACCGCCAAGGCGGAAATGCGCCTGCTGGCCGTCATGGGGCTCTGTTCTGGTTTGCGGGGAGGGCACAACTCACCCCGACCTGGGAGAGGAAATTACTCCTTCGGTGTTTCCCCTCCCCGCAATCGTCTGCTTGTTTCTTGCTCTTAGTGGGACCGGTTGGCCCGACCTCGCACGATTCCATCCAGCTTGCTCTCCGCGGCCGCCGACATCAGCATGGCGGGCGGCGAGGCAAACTTGCGCATGAAGGTGATGCGCTCATCCATCTCATTGTGCTGGGTGGTCGTTTTTCCCGGCAGCGCCTGCTTGAGTGTTATTTCCTTTGTCAAGAAGGCCGAGAGCGTAGGCGGACTGCCGAAGACATGCTGGAAGAACGTGCCCTCCTCACCCGCATCTCCTCCATGGCAGCCATTGCAGGTGTTGAACGACATGATGAAATTTGCCCTCGCACTCGCAGCTCCTGTCACCCACGTGAAGTCTTTTGGGGGAAAAGGCACGGGGGCCACAATGCCGATCAGCCCCGGAGTGAAATTGATGTTCCCATTGATGATGTCGGCTTCATTTTGATTGATGAAAGCTGCCAGGTCCGCCATTGGCCGCGGGGCCGTTGACGGCGGATTCGTGAGGAAGGCGCTCGATGGATTCAGGGCCAGCGTCGATCTCACCAGGGCAGCGGGACCATCGCGGTGGTGAAACTCCCGCAGTTCCCAGTGAGCGGTGATAAACTCATTCGTCCGGATCTGACTCAGCCGCCCATGGGCGGAGTACTCATCGGTGAGCAGTTGGAGCTTCGCCCGATACTCGCCGGAGAATGGGCCTTCACTGCCATCCAAAGCAGCGTCTCCCAGGGCGTTCCATCGCTTGGCCCAGTCCCGCAGGTTTGCCGTCAGATCTCCCAGAGCGGGATGATGAGGCAGCTCGTATTCGAAGATGATGGTAAAGCGCAGTGGCTGCCCTGCGGCATCCAGCACCTCGTACACAAACCTGCCTTCGCCCAGTTTGACCACAGGCTTGTTCCGGTCGTTGTCCTGGAAATGGCTCAGGTCCACGCGGTTCACGATCGCCAGCAGGCGGAAGCGGTTGTTCGCCCACGCCTCCCGTAGTGCCGCAGCCGTTGCTGGCCTGGTGGCAAAGGCATCATTCACGTCGGGAATTCCCTGGTTCTCCTCCCACGTCGAGATCCACGCCTGGGCGTAGGCCTCAATGTCCACACCGGGCCCGGCGATCCGACCCAATGCCGCTTTGAAGCTCCATGCACCTCCCGGCCCTGTCCGCACCGGATCGGTGACCACTTTAGGATCGATGATGAAAAGCTCCCGGTCCTTGTTGATGGTGACTGGAGCCGGTGGTGGTGGAGGCGGCGGGAGTGTGGGATTCTCCACGGTGAGGCTGAGCGTCTTCGTGCCCTGCCCTGCCGCATTGGTCGCGGTCAGCGCCACCTGAAAGGCCCCTGACTCCTCGGGTGTGCCAGTGATTTTACCCGTGGACGCATCGACATGAAGCCCGCCCGGCGGAGGCACGCTTGCACTGAAGGCGGTTGGGCTCTCCGTGGCCGTGATTTGGTATTCAAACGACTGCCCCACCTTCCCGGTGGCAGTCGTAGGACTGTTTATCTCTGGCTTTTTCTCACAGGCCACCAGGCCCAAAGCACCGATTCCAATAACCAACAGTATCTTCATGTATGAACCCTCGTAGTTGGATTTCCGGAGTCATGCTAAGATAATGCCTTATTGTGACATGTGCGTAAAGTGTATTTTCGGAAGACCTTCATCCTGGCCTGCGTAGCACTAGAGTTCTCCAAGCCTCTCTTTTGCCGTGCCCATCTCCTCTTTCAGACTCTTCGGTGTGTTAACCTTGGCAGTCGTGTTCTCCAGTTGTTCCCTCCCGTTCCATCATGATTGGAGGCGCGCAGCCCGTACCGATGCCCAGAACCCTCCCAAAGATCTCACTGGGGCCTGGGAAGGCACTTGGCGGAGTGAGAAGTCCAGTCACCACGGAAAGCTCAAGGCGATTGTCACCAAGGTCGCCACCACCAAAGAGAAGGTGGACTACGACTTCCGCTACCACGCCACCTGGGCCAAGGTCCTCAGTGGCGGCTACACCACGCACCATTCCGTCGCCCCAGATGGCACGGTCACCGGCGAGCATGATCTCGGGAAACTGCTCGGAGGTGTGTACCGGTACAAAGGCAAGGCCAGCCCCACCCATTTCCGGGCCACTTACGAGTGCAATCTCGACAATGGCGTCTTCGAGCTCCAGCGGCCCTCGCCTGCGGGGACTTCTCTCTCAGCCTCGGCCCCAGCACCCGCATCAAGCGCCCGGTAGCGGATGGATGGATGGATGTAAATGACGGAGGCGGACCCCCAGGGCCCGCCTCCTCATACACAACACAACACCATTCGACACCTAACAGAGAATCGCTTCGTCAAATCCACCTCTGGAAACCACCCGATTTTCAGGGATTTATTTGAGCCTCCTCATTATTAACGAAGCGCATCGTTCGTGCCAAGCCCTTAATGGATAAGGTGTCATTTTTCGCCATAAGTATTCCCACTTAGTAATTGCAAGCGCCTGAAAATTATGGCCCGCTGCGCGGGAGACGCCAGACTTGAAGACTCCAGACATCAGATCTGAGCTGAACTGATGCTGACGCTTACCTTCACGCTCCCCTCGTATCGCCTCTCAGCCCAAGGAGCGGCGCCGTCCCCGTCGCCGTTGACCGCGACAGACCAGCAATGTCCGCTTCATAGAAGCGAAGCCCCTTACTTCCTCCCACTGCCTACTGTCCACTGCCTACTGACGCACTGGCCCTCTCCCATTCTTCCTTCAACACGGGCTCGATGATCGCATTCCACTTGGCGTAACCAGCATCGTTGAGATGCAGCTTGTCTTTCCGATAGTACTCGGCCTTGGGTTTGCCGTTCTCATCGATCAAGTACCCCGTCGAGTCCACCCAGCGAACCCAGGAGTTCTCCTTGGCCCAACCTTCCAGGAGTCCGTTGAGCTTCTTCACATCCGGGATCTGCTTGAGGCGTGACTCCGCAACCTTCACCGGATTCACGATCACCCGAGTCTTCGGCAGCTTTTCATGCACCAGATTCAGGAAGGAGGTGTAGTCCTTGAAGGCCTCC
>JBGGMQ010000254.1:0-4319 GCA_041287975.1 Verrucomicrobium sp.
CGTGGTCGGGGCCGACTGGCTGACGGGCGGAGCCATGGGCAAGTCCGCCATTCACACAGGTTGGGAGCGCGGACCTGAGCTTTGGGAGACCAGTCGCTTTGCCGTGCTCACGCGGCCGGGACATCAGCTCGATCCCAAGGACCTGCCTCGCAACTCGGAACTTTTCCCCCTCTCCATGGATGACTCCAGCACGGAGATCCGGGACTTGGTCCTGCATGGGGAGAGTGCCAGCCACCTGCTGCATCCCCTGGCGCTTCGCTACATTGAACGCTACGGACTTTACCGGGGCACCAACCCCGCGGCGTGGTCCAAGGGATCACTAGAAGGCCAAAAGTGCCTTCTGCTGGCCGACGCCAGGAATGAGAAATCGAAAGAGTGGGCAGAGGAACTGACCGCTCATGAAGATGGCAAGGATCCCGACTATATTGTCACTCTGGGAGGCGATGGAGCGATGCTCCGCACCATCCGCGAGCGCTGGAGGCAGAGGCGGCCCTTTTTTGGGATCAATGCGGGACACTTGGGTTTCCTGCTGAATGCCCCGGAGCAGGTGTTCGAGCAGGGCTTCCCGCCCAACGATGTCATTTTCCGGCAGCTCCCCCTCGTCTATCTCGAGATGGAGACAGCAGATGGCCAGGTGATCGCCGACTATGCTTTCAACGACGCGTGGCTGGAGCGGACTACGAGCCAGAGCGCGTGGCTGGAGGTCCAGGTGAATGGTGTTACGCAACTCCCCAAACTGGTGGCAGACGGTGCGCTAGTCTCCACGGCAGCGGGCAGCACTGCCTATGCCCGGGCCATGGGGGCATCCCCCCTGCTGGCAGATACTCCTGCCTGGCTGCTGGTGGGCTCGAATGTGATGGAGCCTGCACATTGGAAGAGTGCCCTCCTCTCCACCGACACCGTGGTGGAAATCCGCAACCTGGATCCGGAGAAGCGCCCGGTCGAGGCGTTCGTGGACGGCATCTCACAGGGGGTGGTGACGACTTTCCGAGCCCGCCTGAGCCGGGCGGCAACTGCGGAACTGGTGTTCCTGGCCAACCGCGACATGGCGGAAAAGATCGCGGGGATTCAGTTCATGCGCTGATGCAATGAGATCGTGCACACCGGGCCAAGGTGTGCTTTAGTGCGGACCCGCTATTTAGCGGGCGGACCTCATCGCATCCATGCTCACCTATCGCCAGCTCCTGACCGACCGCCTTGCCGCCGCCTTTGTGAAGGCCGGTATTTCTGCGCCTGAAGGCGTGCCCATCGAGGTGACTAATGCCAGCGACTCACGCTTTGGCGACTACCAAAGCAATGCAGCGATGATGGTGGCCAAGGCCATGAAGACGAATCCACGAGCCCTCGCGACCCAACTCGTCGAGGCAGTGGATACGACCGGCTTGTGCGAAAAGCCAGAGATCGCTGGCCCCGGATTCCTCAACTTCCGCCTCACCAAGGAGGCTCTCCAAGGCTCGCTGGCGGGCCTCGTTGCCAATGAACGCCTGGGCATCCCACAAGTGGATGTGCCCAAGACGATTGTGGTGGATTTTTCCGCCCCGAACGTGGCCAAACCGATGCATGTGGGTCACATCCGGAGCACCTTTTTGGGAGACAGTCTGGCGCGAATCGCACGGCTCATTGGGCATCACGTCATCACTGACAACCACGTCGGTGACTGGGGCACCCAGTTCGGCATGATCATCCATGGCTGGAAGACGCGGCTGAATCATGATGCCCTCAAACAAGACGCCATCCAGGAGCTCGTTCGGGTTTATCGTGACGTGAACGCTGCCACGAAGGCAGACGCATCCGTCCTGGAAACGTGCAAGACCGAGCTAGTGAAGCTGCAGCAAGGGGATGCCGAAAACCTTGGGATCTGGAAGGAATGTGTGAAACTCACGCTCGACCAGTTGCACGATGTTTATGGACGGCTGGGCATCCAGTTCGACCACTATCTGGGCGAGAGCTACTATAATGATGCCCTCGCCCCCCTCGTGGAGGACATGCTGGCAAAAGGTCAGGCCCGGATCAGCGATGGTGCAGCCTGCGTCTTTTCCGATGGTAGCCGGAAGACGGAAGATGATCCGTTCAAGATCAATCGCGACGGCGAGTGGACAGATGCACCCTGCATCATTCGCAAAAGCGACGGTGGCTTCCTGTATGCCACCACCGATCTGGCAACGATCGACCACCGGGTGAAAGAGTGGAAGGCCGACGAAATCTGGTACGTCGTGGGCGCACCCCAGCAACTCCACTTCCGGCAGGTGTTTGACGCCGCGCACCGGCGTGGTCAGCACACCCGGATGGTGCATGTCGCGTTCGGCAACATCCTGGGTCCCGATGGCAAAATGTTCAAGACAAGGTCTGGCGAGAGCGTCGGGCTGCTGGACGTGATCGAGGAAGCCGTGGATCGTGCCCGGGCCGTGGTCGAAGAGCGGGAGCTGAGCGACGACGAGAAGGCCAAGATCGCCTCCATCATTGGGATCGGCTCCGTGAAGTATGCCGAACTCAGCCAGCACCGCATGACGGACTACAAGTTCGCCTGGGACAAGATGCTCTCCTTCCAGGGCAACACCGCTCCCTACCTCATCAACGCCTACGTCCGGACCCGCGGCATCTTCCGGAAGCTGGGCGATGACACGCCCCTCGGCCCTGAGATTGAGCTCACAGAAGATGCAGAGCGCCAACTGGCCCTGAAACTGGCCCAGTTCGGCGAGGCTGTGTATGATGTGCTGGAGGACTTCCGCCCCAATCTTCTGGCCCAGTACCTCCATGAACTGGCAGGTTTCTTCCACACTTTCTTCGAAGCCTGCCCGGTACTCCGCTCGGAAGGCACCATGCGCAATACCCGACTGGTATTGTGCGACACGACCTCCCGCGTGCTGAAATCTGGACTCGGGCTGCTCGGTATTGAAACGTCTGAGCGAATGTAGTGTCTGTGTATGCGTGAAGGGGCTGTGGTGGCCCTGTCACACTCAATTTTTTGCCTTCCGTCAATTTCGCTTCCTTTCTTCCTCACAATCTCACATGAGCAGTCGACAGATACCCGCCGGGGCTACGTCCCCACCCGTCAGTTCCAAATCCGCCGCCAAGTACTACGAGTATTTTCTGGAAGAGCGTGACGAAATCTTGAAACACAAGTGGATCGAAAGCCAGAAGGCTGGCGAAGACATCGGCTTTGAGCGAGCCCTCACGGAGTGGATGCGGGAGCATCGCGATGGGTGGCGCAAGTCCCGTGAGAAGGTTAAGGATAAAGAGAAGGACAAGAAGTGAAGCCGTAGGGTCGGCAGCGGACGGTTGCGATGATGGCAGGAGCCTTTCCCGCACGTATGGGTTAAGGCCCCCTTCCCTGCCTTCTTCATGCTTCGCTTTTGCCTCCTCCCTCTTGTCCTTTTCGTTTGCGGTTCGACCGCGCCATTGTGTGCGGACCTTATCAAGGTCGCGGATTTTGAGAACGGAGAGCTCACCGCCCTCCGCATGCAGGTGGGCTCACCTGATGCCATCACTTTGGTCAAGGACCCCGCTCCAGTCCGGGCGGGGAAGCATGCCGCGAAGATCCTGCTGCGAGCCAGCGACCCTCAAGTTTCCAAGGGTCAGCGTGCCGAGTTTTCTGACAATGGGACGAAGATCCTCATGGACGAGGACTACTGGTACGGTCTGAGCCTGTATCTCCCGGAGTCCTTCACTCCTCCGCAGAAACGGGATGCGGTGCTTTACCAGTGGCACACCCAGCAAGGTGGCCCCAGCCCGGTGCTGGCGATTCGCGTGCAAGGAAACGAGTGGGTCATCACCTGCAACCCTCCAGGGAAAAAACGCACTCTGAAGCGAATCCCGATGCAAAAGAACTGCTGGGTGGACTGGGTGGTGCACGCACGCTGGGCATCAACCCCGACCGGCTTCTTGAGGATCTGGAAAGACGGCGTGGAAGTGGTGAACGAAAGGGACATCATTACCCAGTACCCAGAAGCTTTGGGGCCCTACGCCAAGTTCGGCCAGTACCACAGCGTGCACGAGACACCCGAGAACCTGATCTATGCGGACGAATATCGCGTAGGTGGATCGAAGTCGAGTTATGACGAAGTGGCGCCACCACGGAGTGTGGAGAAGAAGTAGGCAGAAGGAGCAAATTGGCGCGAGGCATGAGATGAAGCTCAGAGTAATTCGGTTGTCCCAACCGTTCAGGACCACAAACCCCTGAGATCATCCCGCTGGCTACGTCCGTCCTGTCACGACGCGCTTCTCCGCTCCGCTCCCGCCCCGGCTGGGATAGCCGGACTACTCCTGAGTTGCCCAGAAGTGGCAAGATTCAAAGCAAGAATGGTTTCCCAACGTCCCTA
>JBGGMQ010000255.1:0-2817 GCA_041287975.1 Verrucomicrobium sp.
AGGTGGCGGAGTCCATCCTTAAACATCTGCAATAGGGCCACGCTGCGATTCTGCTGCTTTTATTTCCTTATACCATGAACTGCAAACTTACCTTGTTGTCCGCTTTCTGGGTCATGACGGGCACCTCCCTGTCCCTTGCCGCCCCCGAACTCAACTTCAACGACCCCAAGCCCCAGCGCTACGGTCTCTCGGCACGTGCCAGCCAGATCGATGCCCTCGCCAAAGAGCATCCCGAGATTGATTTTGTCTTCAGCAAGAAGGACAAGCCGGCTGATACGGAGCGCGCCATGGTGGACACCCGCGTCAAACCGCAGGGCAAGCTGGTGATCTGGCTCATGGGCTACAGCGCGCCATTGTTTGAGCGAGTCTCAGGGTATGGCCTTCATGCCATTCAGGTGCACTACGCCAACGGCTGGTTCGGCAAGCTTTCCAAAGAAGCGCCCGCCACTGATGACAAGTTCCTGGGCAAGATCCGCCTGGAGGCAGCCACGGGAGAGGACTTCAGCCCTGCGGTCACCATCCCCAAGCCCGACGGCATGATGGAAAGGGCCTATCAATTCGTGAAGTGGCTCGCGAAGGAAAACCCTCAAGGCAAGTGGGAAACCTTCATCTCAGAAGATAGCAAAGGACTGCGCTGGGACAAGGTCATCATCTCCGGTGCCTCTCATGGATCAACGACCGCTGCGCGTTTTGCCAAGCACCAGCGAGTCGACCGTGTCGTGATGTTCTGCGGGCCCCGGGATCAACTGGAGACCTGGCAGGGACTGGCATCCGCCACGCCTGAAAACCGCTACTTCGGCTTCAGTCATGTGCTGGACGGCGGCTGGACGGGTGACCACTACTGCCGCTCCTGGGAAATGCTGGGCCTGAACCAATTTGGGCCCGTGGTGAATGTGGAGAAGGTCAAGCCACCCTATGGCAACACCCGTCGACTGATCACCGATGCCGACGTGAAGAATGATGCCAAGCGGGCGCACAGCAGTGTCACCCCTGGCGGATCTGCGGTGAAGGATGCCGATGGAAAATTCATCCATGAAGATGTCTGGAACTATCTCTTCAACCATCCCGTGGATGCCGTAGGACAGCCCGTGCCGAAGGATGCAGATTGCGAGCACGATCTGCGTGGCAAGAAAGAGTAGTCCGGGTGTTTTGCCGGGGGCTCAAGGCACACGGGCTGTTGACATCAATTGTCTCCAGCCCGTCAATCTCCGGCGACTGAACGGTTGGACAACCGAACTACTGCCTGAGGTTCACCTCCGGGGTAGTCCGAGTGTCCCACTCGGTTCAACTAGGGCTTCTGCCACGGAACCGCCCCGCCGATCTGAATGTGGCGGCGGAGCGCCGTCGACAAATCTCGCGTCACCTTGGGAGCTTTGCCCATCACATTTTTTTGCTCCTCGGGATCCTCTTCCAGATGGTAGAGTTCCAGGGGGGCATACGGTCCGTTTTGCATCAGCTTCCAGCCATCTTTGATGATCGCTTCGTAGCTTTTGCCGCCGTATTCGGCCCCGCCTTCCCGCCGCACAAAGTACAGCTCACGGCCTGCGGGCATCGCTTCACCCTTGAGGGCGGGCACCAGGCTCACAGAATCACTTTCCTCGGGCTGCGGTACACTCGCAAGTTCGAGGAATGTTGCCCCGCTGTCGAAGCCAAGTCCGGCGTAGTCCTGCTTCGCCCCAGGGACAATATGGCCAGGCCACCGCACAACAAAAGGAACGCGCAGGCCGCCGTCATAGTGATCCTGCTTGCCTCCGCGCCAAGGGGTATTGCTTTGTCCATGTGGCAGTGATCCGCCATTGTCCGCCGTGAAAACAACTACCGTGTTCTTGGCGAGTCCAGTCTCTTCCAGCGCCTTCAAGACTCGGCCAATACGGTCGTCCAGATGCTCAACAAAGGCCACGTTCGCCGTGCGCTTTTCATCCAGACCCGGGACCCGCTGCTTCACCCGGTCCAGCCACTCCTGGGGCGGCTCAATGGGAAAGTGCGGAGCGTTGAAGGCCAGGTACAGGAAGAAAGGTTGATTGGGCTGGGTGGCCCGCTGTTTGAAGTAGTCGCCCGCCCATTCGCTGAAAAGATCCGTGGCATGGCCCTGCGGGGTGATCGTCTCCTGGTTGAGCCGCATGTAGTTGTTTCCTTGGCGCTCATGGGTGAGGTAGCTGTCCATCATGTCCCCCAGAAACCCGTGGAAGAGATCGAATCCACGCTCATTCGGTGTGTTGGGGGACTCCAGGCCCAAATGCCACTTGCCGATGGCTGCTGTGTGATAACCCGCCTGCCGCAACCGGTCACCCAAGGTTGCCACCCCAGGGGCGAGATAGCCCCAGGAGTTGTCCGGATTCGTGCGGATCACTCCTGGCACACCCGCGCGATCCGCATAGAGCCCCGTGAGGATGGCCGCACGGCTGGGCGAGCACACCGTGCAGTTCGCCCGCATGTTGGTGAAGAGCATGCCTTCCGAGGCCAGGCGGTCGATGTTGGGTGTTTGCACATCCTTCGCACCGTAGGCCGAGACATCGCCGTAGCCGTGGTCATCCGTCAGGATGAGCAGGAAGTTGGGGCGAGGGGTGGCAGCATGGAGGGCGGCAACGCCGGGGAAAGCGAGCAGAAGTAAGGCCAGTAACAACGTGTGGAACTTCATGAGAGACGGGAAGAACGTGAGGTGGTGCGTCGAGTCGAACCACAGTGAGCAGTGAGGTTCATTCAACGGTGCGTGCGGTGGGGCCGTTTCAGGGGAAGTGATTTCACCAAGCATGGTTCTTCACAAACACTCCAACAATGCGTCATTGAAGGAATTGTCCCATCCCTGAAAGGGATATG
>JBGGMQ010000256.1:0-2760 GCA_041287975.1 Verrucomicrobium sp.
TCCGTCCCAGTGCGAACTGAGGCCGACTAAAGTCGGTACTCCAACCCAGATTGCGGAGAAGGAGGAGTGGATAGAAGCGTGCAACGAGATGGCGAGGATTTGTGGGTAACCCGAACTGACCCGCTTAAAAGCGGAACTCCAACCCTGTTTACCACGACGAGGGGGGGGGATTGGTTGATGTCATTGATGTTGGGAATTGAATCATCGCTCGAATAACTTCAGCCCACTCGCCGGACACTAATATTTTTACCGCGAACACTCATTCATAATTCATAATTCATAATTCATAATTTCCCCGCGCCCCAGCCCGTGCGCGTCTGCAACGCCTCCATCAGCAACGCCACGACAAGCGCAAGCAGCAACCACCTTTGGAAGTCCTTCCATGCAGGCGGTCGCGGGGCGTTCCACACGTCACTCAAGTCCACACGTTCAGCGCCGCCACTGCGCTGGCTCGCAATCTTCAACTCGTCGAGCCGCTGGCGCTCAAAGCTCCATTCGGGATTGGTCACGGCATTCACGGGGCCAAAGGGGAAAGCCGCTTCACCGATCTTCACAGCCCCGCGCAAGTACTTGCCGGGCTCCACGTCCAACGTCGCACGGAAGTGCCCCGGAGCCAGTCGCTCCCAGTCGGCTTCGCGGGCCTTGGTATCGTCCCCTTCTGAAAGCACCAGCTCTGGAGCATGTGCGGCGATGCGCTGGGTCCACGAGTCATCATAGAAAAGGTCGGCGCGCAGTTTGCTGCCTTCCAGGGTAGTGCGTAGCCCCACGCCGGGAGGAACGGTCTCGCCCATAAGCCAGCGGGCCAGACTTTGCGCAAAACCGCCATAGCCCTGCCAGGAGCGCGTCAGGTTCGAGAAATCACCTACCAGTGGGAAGGAGACCGAGGCCACCCGGCCTGCACCACGCTGCCAGAAGGACACCAGTGGAGCGGCGTATTCATCACCGCTCACCACCGCCTGAGTCGCCCCGGGGCGCAGGTAGCTCAGGTTGTAACCGTCCACCTTGGGCAGCCACTCGAGATTTCCTGAAGCCATTTCCATCCAGCCGGGTGTCCCCTTCACTGGCACCGCTTCCTCGATGAAAGCCGAGCGGGCCACGGCCACCGTCTCCTGCGCGAACAGTGCCGGCAGTTCATTGGGGTTGGAGTTGAAGAAGATGCGACCATTGCCACGCCGCGCCACGTCCTTGAGGAAGTCGGCATCCGGATCCTTGTCCGTCCCCAGACCAATGACACTGACGGTGGCCTTGTCCTTGGCCATCTTCTCCAGCAGGGCGATGTAATCTCCCGGCTCTTCGGCATCGGCGGCGTCGGCAAAGAGAATGGTGTGCCGCTGGCCGACTTTGGCCTTCTCCAATTCCTCCCAGGCCCGCTTGAGTCCCTGGTAGACATAGATGCCGCCGCCCGTGCTGTCCACACGACGTACCGCATTTTGGAGCACTCCGCGGTTCTTGCCGACCGCCGTCAGCGGGGAGACTTCATGCGGCTCACTGTCCACAGCATAGACACAGACGAAGTCGTTGTCCCCCAGCAGGCCGATGCCACGGGCTGCCCCTTCATTGGCCAGATCCATCTTCTGCAGGGTCGTGCCGGGAGCCGTCATGGCCATGCTGCCGGAGCGGTCCATGACAATGGCCATGGCCACCGCCAGCTTCCGGTGCTCCTGTTTGAGCTCCATACTCACGGGCAGCAGCGGCTCCACCGGTGAGCCGAAGTATCCGCCTGCTGCAAAGCTGTACTTGCCCCCTACCATGGCCAGACCGCCACCTTGATGATTCACGAAGAAGTCGAGCCCCTTGATAAACTGGGAGTCAAGCTTGTAGGCGGGCACGTTGTTGAGGAGAACCACCTTCGCCCCCGAGAGAGTGCCGATGCTCACCTGCGCCAGGTCGGTGATGAGTTCCACCTCGAACCCCTGGGCCCGCAGCACATCGGCCAGCGGATCTTTTTCATAGCTGGTCACCAGCACCACACGTGGACCGCTCTGAACCTCCACCCACTGGGCGGCAACGTTGTTTCCTTGCAGGGCATTCCCTGCTGCGGGCAATGGAGCTTCGTAGTGAAAGTCCCCGGGAGCCCCCAACCGGTCGGTGAAGCGCAGTCGGCCCAGTCCATTCACCAGGTTCACCTCACGCGTGCCAATGCTCTGGCCGTTGCGTGTGAGTTCCACGGGAACCTTGCCATCCTGATCCCCCAGCACCACGACTTCGGCCAGGAACGCCTCCCGCAACTGCACGCGACGCGGCAGGGCAAAGGCGGCAATGCGCCAGTCCCCCACACCGCTCTGGGTGGCAAGGCGGTAGTCCAGAGGTACGCCTTGCTTCCGCAGGCGCTCTGGCAGTCCATCGAGAGGCTCCGTGCTGTAGCCATCCGTCAGCACCAGCATGCGCGAGGCCCGGTCTTCCGGGATCTGGGCCAGAGTGTAGGCTGCGGCAGAGTTCAGCCGTGTGGCAGTCCTTGGCCCCGCGTACTGCGTGGCAACGGCACCGGAGCGCATCTGAGCTCCACGGGTGACGGCCTCGCCGGCGAAATCGACATAATAGAGCCGGTCCGCAGATCGCTTGGATTTCTCCAGAATGATCTCCCACTCCGCCAGCTTCGGGCCGAGAATGCCGGCCGCTGATTCCGACTGGTCCACGAGCACCCAAAGATCCAGGCCATCACTTTGCTTCCGCACTTGTGGCTGCACCAACAGAACAGTCACCAGGAGCACACAGAGCAGGCGCAGTGGCTTGAAGAGATTCAGGCCACGCCAGAACCAG
>JBGGMQ010000257.1:0-2745 GCA_041287975.1 Verrucomicrobium sp.
GTAGTTCGGTTGTCCCAACCGTTCAGGACGCACGGCCCCGGAGGCACGTTGTGGTTGGGACGTGCATCGATTGTTGGCGACTGTTCGCTCCGCTCCCGCGCCGGCTGAGGACAGCCGGACTACTCCTGAACTACGGCCCGAGTACGAGAGCATGGATTGGGGGACCGCGCCTCCAGCGTGCAGATTTCTGCATCTTGCGGAAGTTTCGTAGGCCGACAGAACGCCTTTCTCACACAGACGCATTGACCGCCACCTGACACCCAAGCCAAAACGCATTTAGGAGTGCGAGTGTCTTGACCGCAGTTCAGTCGCACGAGACCGACTACAGCAATCTCGCTGCGATCCTGATGTTTCCGGCAAGATGCCGAAAACGGCACGCAGGAGGCATGCGCTCCCCAATACAAACGACTGAGCGACGATCCATCTCGAAACCTGCGCAGATACTCCATCTCCAGGGTCGGTTTGTGATTCAACGCAGGATGGACTGACAAGGCAGAAGTCGTACGCTGTGTATTCTCCACGCCAGCCGATCCCATGTCACCTCAAGACACCAGTCGCCTCCTCCTGACCCGCCGCGCCCTCTTTGGCAAATCGGCGATGGGTCTGGGATCGGTCGCGCTGGGTTCCCTGTTTGAAAAGGAAGCCTTCGCTCTGACACCGGACCGACTTGCTCCGGTGCTCCCCCACTTCGCCCCAAAAGCCAAGCGGGTGATTTACATGTTGCAGAACGGGGCACCGTCACACGTGGACCTGTTCGACTACAAGCCGAAGCTGCGGGAGTGGCATGGGAGACAGATTCCCGATGAAGTGGCGGGAGGGAAACGCTTCAGCACCATGACGGGTGGCCAGACGGACCGTCCCGTGCTGGGTGAGATCTCAAAATTTGCCCAGCATGGGCAGAGCGGGGCGTGGGTGAGTGATTTCCTCCCCCACACGGCAGGCATCGCGGACGACCTCTGTTTCATCAAGTCCATGCACACGGAGCCGGTAAATCACGCACCGGCCATCACCTTCTTCCTGACGGGCGGGGAGCAGGCGGGGCGTCCCAGCATGGGGGCATGGCTCAGCTATGGCCTGGGCAGCGACAGCAATGACCTGCCCTCCTTCGTAGTGATGACGTCGCGGGACAAGGAAGCGTCATGCGGACAGATCTTCTACGACTTCTACTGGGGCAGCGGCTTTCTCCCGTCCAAGTACCAGGGGGTCAAATTTCGCGGCAGCGGGGATCCTGTGTTGTATTTGAGCAATCCAGACGGGATGAGCCGGGACATACGCCGCGGGGTGCTGGACGATCTGGCGCGGCTCAATGAACTGAAGCTGAAAGAGTACGGTGACCCTGAAACGGCCACCCGAATCGCCCAGTATGAGATGGCCTACCGCATGCAAATGAGCGTGCCGGAACTCACGGATCTGAGCAATGAGCCCCAGCACATTCTGGACATGTACGGACCGGAGGTGAAGCGACAAGGCAGCTATGCCTACAACTGCCTCATGGCGCGAAGACTGGCAGAGCGGGGCGTGAGGTTCACCCAAATCATGCATGCGGGCTGGGACCAGCATCGCAACCTGAACTCCCAGCTCAAGATCCAGTGCGAAGACACCGACGCCCCTTCCGCAGCTCTCGTGAAGGATTTGAAACAACGTGGCTTGCTGGATGACACGCTGGTGATCTGGGGCGGCGAATTCGGACGCACTCCATTCTTACAGGGGAAGATCGCCGATACCAAACAATGGGGCCGCGATCACCATCCCTACGCCTTTACGCTATGGATGGCGGGCAGCGGTGTGAAGCCAGGCATCTCCTACGGAGAGAGTGATGAATTTGGATTCAACGCGGTGACCAACAAAGTGCATGTCCATGACTTCCAGGCCACGGTGATGCACCTGCTGGGCATTGATCACGAGAAGTTCACCTTCCGATTTCAGGGGCGTCAGTTCCGCCTGACCGACGTGCATGGGCACGTGGTCAAGGGGGTGCTGGCGTAGTAGTGGGCGTCTCCTTTGACAGGATTAACAAGATAGGTAGTGATTGTGTTCTTTGCGTAGGACAAAGCTTGCAGCCTTTAGACGATGCTGCGGGAGGCAGGCCTGCGACGCTGAGCAAGGAAGGCTAGAGTTCCCAGCAAAAGAAGCACTGCACGCGAGGGTTCCGGCACGGCCACCACAGAGATGGTGCCGGAGTTCAGGAAATCTTCGGTGGACCACGTGTACCCGTCGGCGAGGCTGCCCAAAGCCGCACTGAAGTCGAAATTGAACGTGCCCGTACGCGTCGGGTTCGAGCCCAGACTGCTCCAGTCAATGAGCTGCCACACACCAGATGTCCAGCCGCTGCCGCCGCTCACGTCCGCCACCACGATGGTGCCGCCCAGCACGATCTCGCTGGCAGTGGTGTTGATGACAAGGCGGTCCGCCTCCGCGGCGGTGGTGTCACCCTCGTTGCCAAAAAGATCAAACTGGAGCGAACCAGTAAGAGTGATAGCCACATTGCCCCCCTGCCCCAGTTGGAAGTCCTGCGCCCCTGCCCCGCCCGCCACGCCATGGGTGGAGCCGATGCGCAACTGGGTACCGGAGTTGATCGTAATGCTGCCAGCCGTGCCTCCGGAAATGCTGCCCGTCCCGCCCAGAGTAGCGCCGCTGTTGGTCACCGTGCTCACACTGCCAATGCCTGTGGCGGAGCCTGCGGTGTTATTCGCCAGGAAGGTGCCGCTGTTGATGACCGTGTTGCCTGTGTAGGTGTTGTTTCCA
>JBGGMQ010000258.1:0-5781 GCA_041287975.1 Verrucomicrobium sp.
TGCTGGGGATGCCCGCCTCCCTGAGGATCTCAAAGGTCTCCACCGCCTCGTCGGGCTCATGGTCCCGGCCCAGGAGCTTTAGCGTGGGCAGATCCCAGGCTTGGACGCCGAGGCTGATCCTGCTGACGCCAAGCTCTCGCAGCAGGCGCGCTTTGCTCTTGCTGACGGTTTTGGGGTTGGCCTCCAGAGTGAATTCCTCCAGCGAGCCATCCGGTGTCGAGGCTTTCAGTCCGGTCAGCAGCGTGACGAGGTGTTTTTCCCCTAAAGCCGTGGGCGTTCCTCCTCCGAGATAAATCGTGCGGGGGGCAACCACCATGTTTCGCTGGTGCAGGGCCAGTTCATCCAGTACTGCCTGCACAAACGCGCCCATGTCCGTGCCGCCCAGCGTGTGTTTGTAAAAGCTGCAATAGGGACAGATCCGGTGACAAAACGGAATGTGAAGGTAAAGGTGGGCGGGCAAAGTTAGGGCTTCAGTTTTTGGGTTTGGAATGCTAATCTGAATGGAACTTACGTGATGACCGGGGCAGAAGATCTGGGTGGGAAACTGCTTGAGGGCGTATCGCGCTCTTTTTATCTCACGCTCAAAGCCCTGCCGCAAGGGCTGCGGGAGCCGCTTTCCCTTGCCTACCTGCTGGCCCGGGCGGCGGACACCATGGCAGATACAGTGCAAGTCCCAGATGCAGTACGTCTCATATGCCTGGAAGAGTTCGAACGACGCGTGCGCCTGCCTCTGCGGGACGAGATCGCCGAGGGCGTGTTGGTCGCCCGCCTGAGGGTGGACTTTGTCCCCCGGCAGGAAGATCCGCATGAGGCCCGCCTCCTGGAGAGACTGCAGGAGGCTCTGGATGCCTTCCACGCTGCTCCTGCCGCCCAGCAGGAGGCCATGCGCGGAGTCCTGGCACCCATCATCAAAGGGCAGGTGCTGGACATACAGCGTTTCCTAGGGGATGGCAGGCTGCTGGCCTTGGACACCACGGCGGATCTGGAGGAATACACCTACCTGGTTGCGGGCTGTGTGGGCGAATTCTGGACGAAACTGTGTGCTCAGGAGGCGACTGGCCCCTTTTCCCCGACGGCGACGTTGGAGGAGATGGTCCAGCGAGGCATTCGGTACGGCAAAGGCCTGCAACTGGTGAACATCTTGCGCGATATCGGCAAGGATCTGGGGCTGGGGCGGTGCTACTTCCCGGCGCAGGAACTCGCCGCGCACGGCCTCACCGTTGAAGATGTTCATGCCGATCCTGCGCGTGTGATCCCTCTGCTTGCCCCCTGGAAGCAGCGATGCCGCGAACACCTGCATGCAGGCATCCACTACCTGGACGAGGTGCAGAATCGCCGCCTGCTCTACGCCACCGCCCTGCCTTTACTCCTGGGCATCCGCACGCTGGCCCTCGTGGAGGCTGCCGACTGGCCAACCCTCAAAGCGGGCGTCAAAGTGTCCCGCGGAGAAGTCAGCAAGATCCTCCTCGAAGCAGGCGTCGCCGTGCTCCGCAAGGGAGGCATCCGCAAGCTGGCGGAACGTCTGGAACGTTAGAGGCCAGCAGGGAAAAGGTGAAGGACTCGATCTTTGTGTCTTCGTGCCTTTGTGGGCACATCCGGAAACTACCCCTTCGAAGAAAACAGGGGTGTTGCGAGGTCTGGAGTCACTTGATAGGACGGACTTTCAGCCCTCAATCCCTTTTTCCTGACGGATACCGGGGCCTTCGACCCCGGCTGGTATTGGGCGGACCTTCGGCCCTTCTGAGGTTTCCGGAGGTGCCTTTGCGTGAGAATAATTCGATGGGCCCTCACCGAAGGTCGTCCCACCGCCTGCCGGATTCGTATGTTCTCTCCTCGCCTCAATCTCACATCGCTGAATGTCCCACGCCATCCCGTTGCCCCTTCGCAAGCCCCTGGATGGCTTCTGTTCTCTGGTGATGGTCGCCTTGTGCCTCATCTGGGGGCTACAGCAGGTCGCCATCAAGGCCTCCGCACCGGACATGACCCCCATGCTGCAGGTGGGTCTGCGATCCTTTTTCGCGGCCCTGTTGGTGGCTGGGATGATGGTGCTCAGGAGAGACAGCCTGTCGGTTCGTGATGGCACCCTGGGCGCGGGTTTGTGGGTGGGTCTGCTGTTCGGCGCAGAGTTTCTCGTCGTGTCTTTTGGGCTGACCTTCACCACGGCGGGACACATGGCTGTCTTCCTCTACACTGCCCCCGTCTTCACCGCGCTGGGCTTGCACTTTCTGGTCAAGGAAGAGCGGTTGAACCGTCGCCAGTGGGGCGGGGTGGGACTGGCGTTCGCGGGTATCGTCGCCGCTTTCTCCGGGAGTCTGTTCACTCCTGGTGGGGCTAAAATGCTCTTGGGGGATGCCCTGGGTGTGCTGGGTGGCATCTTCTGGGCCGCCACCACCCTGATCATCCGCTCCAGCCGATTGTCTGAAGCGGCACCCACGAAAACCCTGCTCTATCAGCTCGCCGGTGCAGCGGCTTTGTTGCTCCCCGTAGCCTGGTGGCGGGGCGATACCCATACCGTGACAGCCTCCGCCGCACTCGGGTGGAATCTCGTCTTCCAGAGCGTGGTCGTTGGCTTTGCCAGCTACCTGTTCTGGTTTTGGCTGTTGAGGAAGTACCTCGCCACCCGCCTCTCCATCTTTTCATTCCTTACCCCTTTGTTTGGCATCACCTTCGGCGTCATCCTCTTGAGGGAGCCCCTCCATCCCCAGTTCGTTATAGGTGCCCTCCTCGTGCTCGCCGGCATTACCGTCGTGAACCGCCGCTAGCCCAAACGTAGTTCGAGTGTCCTACTCGTTCAGTCGCGTTACCCTTGACGACTTTGCCTCAGCGACTGGAAGAGTGATGCAGGCATCCCGTCTGTGCGTCCCGCCAGTTCAGGGCACCTCCGGAATCTACCCCTTTGAAGAAAACAGGGGTGTTGCGAGGTCTGGAGTCACTTGATAGGACGGACTTTCAGCCCTCAATTCCTTACCTGACGGATACCGGGGCCTTCGACCCCGGCTGGTATTGGGCGGACCTTCGGCCCTTCTGAGGTTTCCGGAGGTGCCCTTCAGTTCAGCCAGTCATGCTTTTTCGAGTCTCCAGTATGGGGGACAGGACTTGCTTCAGCGTTTTGCCATCGGATAGGATTGCACGCAGTCACTTCAAAGGGTTCTGACCACGGGATGCATGAGAATCATCACGAAATCGACCAAAAGTGGAGCTGCAAACCATAGTGCAACGACCGCGGTCGCGATTGCGGGCATCAATGTCCGTACCGAGGATAGTATTTTATTCAGCAGCAGAATTGAAGCATGGACTGAGACGAGAAAAACGGAGCCCAGCAAAACGGGGGATACTGCAAACCACACGTAGAGCAAAGAATCTTCCTTGTATCGGGCGTGGCTCTCTGTGTTGACCCCGTTTGTCAAGCACCACGACAACCCGAGGAGAAATATGACCAGCCCCTGGAAGGCGATGTCTGTGGGTTTTGATTTCATGCTTTGGGGGTCTGGCAGTTTGGATCAACAGGGCTGCCCAACAAGGAACCGTCTCGAAGCGTAATCAATCACGACATTACAATCGATTTTTTCCTGAGAGTTGAAGTCATCAGGCCCCCGCGTCGGCGGTCAGCCGGGCTTCATGATAAATTATCCATTGGAAATAACATCGGACGTCATGGTTCCATTGGGCTTCCCGGCAGGTTCGCATCCCAGACTTAATCTGTTACACCGCGAACCTAGTTCCGTCCGCCCGGCTCAAGGTCTGTCCCTTAAGGGCACCTCCGGAAACTACCCCTTTGAAGAAAACAGGGGTGTTGCCAGGTCTGGAGTGACTTGATAGGACGGACTTTCAGCCCTCAATCCCTTTCCTGACGGATACCGGGGCCTTCGACCCCGGCTGGTATTGGGCGGACCTTCGGCCCTTCTGAGGTTTCCGGAGGTGCCCTTAAGTCTTATGCCATGGCGCTTGCATTCTGAAGCCTTGCGTCTTCAAGTCAGCGGCACCTCTGGAGTGCGCTCTTGCGCTGGTGAAGTCCTTTCCTCCAACCCCCTCCTTAATCCGCCATGAATGTTGCTGGGACTATTGATCGCCCTCCTGGAGTTGCCGCGTTGGGATCTTCCCCGCTGTCGAGCATGGAGATCGGCCTCAGGCTCCTCCTCAGTCCCGGGCAGGAAAGGAGCATTCTGGCCAATCACCACCACGAAAAGGCGCTGGAGTCGCTCTTTCACCCGGAGCACGGCACATTCTCCATCGAGCACCCGCGCCGGAAGGATCCCTCCCAGGATGTGCAGGTCAGCATCAAGGCCGACCCCAGCAAGCCACTGCCGCCCCATTTTGACAGCCTCATCTGCGCCATCGCTCAAGTGGCCCCAGATCTGGCCGCGAAGATGCTCTCTGCTCCCTTGCTTTGTCAGACCGAACCCGTCGCCAAGGCAGGTCTGGCCTTCATTTGCGCCAAAGTGTGGAAGGAAGCGGGTCTGCCTGAACCGGGGCAGGTGCTAGGAAAAACGGAGGGTGCCGCCCTCCGGAAGGAGATGCTGGCCCTGCTCGCCGGAGACAAGTTTACGGTGGAGCTGAAGCAGCTCTGGGCACCTCTGGTGGAGCATGAGGCCGCCCAGGCTCCTTCCCACCAGGCTGATGGGAGCCCCTCGGGCCAGCCGATGGACTCCGGCAATACCGTGCATGGTATTGCCGGCCAGTTCTACGTGGCCCTCATTCACGGCGACACCGTGGGCATGAAAATCGCGCTGCAGGAGCTCAGCCAACTGGGGGACGCAGGGGCGTCGGAGGCCTATCGGAATTGCCACTTGGACATGATGCAGGTGGCACCCTTGCCTGTGCCGCAAATTCCGCTCAGTGAGCCTTCCTTAAGCCCCCTGAGAGATGGCATCACCATCACAAGCCCCACCACGGAAACGGAGCCTGCTCCTCCGGCGATGCGGGAGGAGGTTCCCTTCACGCAGCAGGAGTTTGCCATGGTTGTGCCTGGCTCGGCTGCCAGCCTTGAACTACAGAAGCAAAACGCAGAGGGACCCGAGAAGCTGGCCGAGGCCATCACCAGCGGCAATCTTGAGCAGATGGAAAAGCTTCTCGGGGAGTCTGGTGCGCTCCTCATCAACGCGAAGATGCCACCGAGCGGCTTCACACCCGTGGGGCTGGCCGCTGCCCTCGGCAACAAGGAGGCCGTAGCCCTCTTCCTGAAGTGCCCAGGCGTGGATGTGAACCAATGCTCCCTCCTCGCTCCGACGGTGGGGGCAGCCAATGCTGCGGCCCGAAGGGGGATCGTTGCTGACGCCAGCCCGCTCATCCTTGGGATGAAATCTGGCAACATGGAAGTGGTGGAACTGCTGCTGGCAGCCCCAGGGATCGATCTCAACGCGGTCAACCGCTATGGGCAGACGCCCCTGTGTCAGGCTGCCCGGATGGGTAATGTCGAGTTGGTCGCCCATCTCCTGCAACAACCTCAGGTGGATGCCACTCTGGCGGATGTGTACGGCCTCACCCCATTGCATGCCGCCGCGGCAAACCTGGAGCAGCCGACGCTGGTGCAGGCCTTCCTCGCATTTAGGGAGGATGAGTTCGACAGCCTCGCGAACATTCCCGACCCCCGGGGCAACAAAGCCCTGGACTATGCCAGGGCGGTTGGCAACGATCCGACGGATGTCATTGGCAGTCTGGAGCTCTTCACGGAGCCTTCATCAGTGCACGCCGCCCCCTCCATCCTTACAGACTACACCCAGAGTTTCCTGCTGGTAGGGCCTGAGGTGCCGCGATTCCCCTTGGGCAACTTTCAGGAAGTGG
>JBGGMQ010000259.1:0-4463 GCA_041287975.1 Verrucomicrobium sp.
AGATGACGAGTTTGCGCACCTCGCCGAGTATGAACTGATCTTCGCTGCCATGTGGCAGGGGTACACTTGCGGTGTGAGAGCCTGGTGACAAGTCGCACCCCAGTCGAATGCGGGCTTTGAGGTGGCCGATACCATCGATCCTGATGCCGAGCGGAATGCGTTTATCCGCACTGCTGGTCAGTTGGTAGTCAAACATCACCGCTGTGGCTGATCGCCAGTCTCGATCTTGGGCATCATAATGCACTGCCAACCTGCCTTGAGCGGGGATGGGGAGTTGCAGTTCACTTTTGAATTCAGGCAGCAGTGTCGGTTTGCCATCCAGCTCCGCAAACCAGAACTCCCAGTGGGAAGAAGGCGTGAAGGTCTCCAGCGTGGGGAACGACTGGCGATACCTATACTCTGCCCTGCCCCGCTCCAGCAGGGGCAGAGCCGACAACAGACCCAATGCCAGCGAAACGCCGAGCAGGCCCAAGCTCAATCGCAGTCTCTTTGTCTCCCTATGGCAGATGCAGGCCGCCGCAAGAGCCCCGCCGCACCCTCCACCGAGCATTCCTGTGAGGACATCATGCGAGTCCGCAGATCGTCCCGTGCCCAGCTGCAGCAGTTCCACCAAGGTGGTGGTGGCCAGCAGAATGATGCCGAGGGTGGTCCAGGTGCGCCGCCAGCTCCAACGACAAAGCCTGAAGTAAACGATGAGCCTCCATCCCAACGCTGCGAACAGGGGGGCGTGGGCCCAGTTCCAGATCAACGGCATCCATCCACCCCAAGGCGGTGCAGGAAAAGGATACAACAGCATCACCAGCGCTCCCACAGCCATCCAACCGAGACCCTGTAGAGTGGTCTGGTCACGGGCTTTGGGGATGGCCGGGTCACTGGACATATCGCAACTATGAAAAAAGCGCGCCCTCCGATGGAAGGCGCGCCTTGTCAACAACAGTCATTGAAGCCCGCTAGCGTGTACGAATCTGTCTGAGTCCCTCTGTGAACACCTTGGGATGGACTCTGGAGAAGCTCAAGAGGCGGAGGTGCTTTGAGTTGAAGAGGGGACGAGGCTCAAGGGAAACACGGTGGGATTCTTCCGATGCAGCGCATCGTAACAGGGCCTGAACCGCTCCACGTCCTCTTCATGGACGTAGGTGGGGTAGGGGTTCCAGCACATGGCGGCGAGGTGCTGTGTCCATGGCAGGTTTTGCGCTTCCGCATGTCGCTGAAGCGTGCCATTCAGCTGGATGATGGCGTGGTGACAGGAGATGTTTTCGATGGCCCATTGGCGGGGCTGCAGCCGGGGGGCGGCCTCAAGCAGGGAAGCCAGTCCATGATGAATACCGAGCGAGGAGGAAAAAAGCCTGCCAGTATGTTCGTTGACGTAGTTTCTTGATCCCACATGGGCGTCGGCCCGCATGCCCAGAGGGGTGTTGGCAAACAAGGCTTCCACAGCCGCGACGCAACTGCCTTCCCGGCGGCTCATCAGCACCGCTGTCTTGCTGTCGCATTGAAGTTCCCGCACCTTCTGGATGGGAATGCTCTCAAAAATATCCAGGCGCTGTTTTGCGCCCAGATCGCGGGCGAGGGCGACGATGGAATCAGCGGTCCATCCGGCTTCCTTCTGGCCCACGAGAGCAATCCGCAGAGACTGCGGAAGTCTGGCTAGAGCCTGGAACAACTCGAAGTGCCTTTTGAACGGTGCCCAGTTGGCGACCATCAGCACATCGTAGGTGCGATCCGCGTGAGGTTTCGGGGCATAGAAGTCGGGGTTGATCCAGTTGCATGGCATCGTGCCAACACACCGAATCCTGGGGTGGAACCTTTCGAGTTTGGCAATCTCAGCCGGATTGCTTGCCTCAAGGTAAAGGGTTCCACGCATTTTTTGCAGTGCCCACTCGAGCAATGCGTAGCTGGTGGGCGACCAGCTTGTGGAGAGTATCAGGTCATACTGGGCGAGGACTTCCGTCGGTTCTGACAGGCCCTGAAGAAGCCGGTAGAGATTGTACTCAAACGCCACATACAGGACCCCTTTTTCCCCGTTGGAGCTAGGTCGTTTGAGAATCAGACTTCGCGAAAGTGCAGGATCACCTGCGTAGATCTGGCGATACCGTTCAAGCAACGGCTGCAACTCTGCCATCGTCAGGAGAGATGAACCGGTGGCATCCCGCATCCGGGACCAGCGCTCGATCAAGGGCAAGTCAGCAGATTGATGGGCTTGCAACGTGAGGGGCGCGCTTCTTCGTGCCCTCCCCAGAAGATACTGACACAATGCCCTGAGGTTGCGAATACCACGATGATGCGCCGCAGCGTCCTTGAGTCTGGTTTTGTAGAGCTGCATCCGCCTCTGGCTTTTCAAGGGTGCGGGATTACGGGGCGAGCAACTCGGCGTATTCCCGGGTCATACGCTCGAGAGTGAAGTGCTCAAACGCGCGTTGGCGAAGTCCCGCGGCCCGGGCTTCTGATGAGGAAGACAACCTCCCACGCAAGACATCCTCAAGTGCGACACTGAGAGCGGACGCATCTTTGGCCTTGAAGATGACTCCATTGGCTCCCATCAGCTCTGGCAGGGAGCCGGCGTCAGAGGTGATGACAGGTCTGCCGGCAGCCATGGCCTCCAGTGCAGAAAAAGCACAGGCTTCGTCCCATTCACTGGGAATCACCACGCAGCTCGCGCTCATCATCAATTCGGGCACATCTTGTCGTTGGCCGAGGAACTGCACCTTGCCTGTCAGGCCTGCGGCAACCACTTCTTCTTGCAGAGATTCTTTGAGAGGGCCTTCGCCGGCATACTCCAGAGCTGGGCAGTCAGGCCACCGCTGGGCCAGTGCCCGGTAGGCCTGCAGCAGCGTCGATACTCCTTTGTAGGCAGCCACTTGTCCCGCAAACACGATCGTGTTGCGTCGGGCGGATTCTGTTGCCGTGGGGGTAAATCTGTCCAGGGGCACCCCGTTGTAAATCCGGTGCAACCGGTTCCTGTGGATGCCGAGACGGGTGACGAGACGGTCTGCTTTAAAATCCGAGACGGTGATGATCTTACGATAGCCTCTGGAGAAGACCCTGCCGCGTATCTTCGTCGCGAGTCCTTTCCAGCCCGTTCGCACTGGGATCTCCAGCGAGCTTTGGTCAATGTAATAGGCAGCAGAGACAGGTCGCGTCCGCACTGTGCCAAGCACCGCCGGGCTCAACATCGGATAAAATCCCACCACAACGGAAGTTGGCTGCAACTCCTGGATCGCACTGCGCACCACAGGCACATCGAACTTCCCACGGATGCCTGGGTGGACTCGCAGGTGACCGCCCGCAGACTCCAACTCCTGTAGGAACCAATCCGGTCCTGCTTCCGGCAGGAGCAGGCAGAGCTGCGAGCCTCTCGCATGGAGCGAGGCTGCCAGATCCAGCAGCCATGCCTCCCAAGTGCGGCGGCCACGAGGTATCAGATCCATCACCAAAAGCACACGCTGGCGTCTGGCGGTCGGAGCAAAGGCTGGGGATGTCATGATCCGGGGGATGGAATAGAGGACAAATAAGCCATCTGCGGCACGGTTGCACGATCAGGCAGTGCGTGCTTGGAAACAACGGTTCCGCAGAGTGGGAAGCGGGGTCTCTATCAAGCGGACTGAGAGGACGTCGAAGAGGGCAGGAATCCCAAGCCTCTTGCGGTCACAAGCCAGGCACTAAGCGCAAGCCATTGTCAAACTGACTCCGGCGTGGGGGAGAAGTCTGGCTGCGCCTAGGTGCCTGCCACGATCACAAACTCAATTGTGTCACCCATTTACAAGATGGCACAAGTCTGGCAAGGGCGCTTGAATTGAAGAGATGGATGAAAAAAACTCAGAGGGATGCCCCGCGCTTTATCCCTGCTTTGCCGAGCATCCGGCAGGCCACCTTGAACGCACGGGCTCTCAGGTAGTAAAAGTAGAGCCGCCAGTCGATCCGGCCAAACACTCTGGGCTTGCTGCCTTGATTGAGCTCACGGGCCAGCTTGGCAAAATCACTCCGCCGGTCATGCAGGATCTTCACCTTGGAAAAGCCGCCAATCACCACCGGGTGCCAGACGCGAAGGTTGTATTCTGGAGGCAGGATTAATACGCGGGCAGTGCTGAGGTACACCGCCTCCCGCAGAGACGGCTGGTTCTGGCGGGTGCCAGCGGCAAACTTTTCCCGGTGGATACGTGGCCAGCTTTCGAGCAGAGCCCTCACAGCCGGAGTGATCCGGTAGGCTATGACTCCGCCATTGATGGTGGGCAGGCTCTGAGGCAGCGTCTCAATGGAGAGATCACTCCGCCACGGATCATGCACCACGGCGATCTCGAAATGATCAAGGGCCTGGAAGACTTCCGTACAGTCGTCGCAAAAATAGGTGTCAGTGTCGATGTGTAGCGTCTTCTGGAACGGACTGCGCAAAAGCGGCTCCACGACGTCGTGAAAGGAGCGCTCTGCGTTGACCACGGGAAAGACGTGCTCAAACTCGGCAGCCA
>JBGGMQ010000260.1:0-3645 GCA_041287975.1 Verrucomicrobium sp.
CCGGCGAACATGGGGCGTCCGGTCTGGAGATCGCAGAAGCGGGCCCAGAGTGGATCGGAGCAAGTGGGGTCCTCGGTGTAAGTGGTCTTACCTCTCTCGTCCTTCCCACGACGCAGTCCGGTGAGGCGGCGATCTGCGAGCCAGGCGAGGGCGAGATCCACTTGTTTGAGTGTGGATTCATCCAAGGGGCCTTTCCTCATGAGGAAGCGGACGATCTCGGCGCTCTCAGAGCCGCTGAGGGACGGGGGTTCCTTCAATCTCGCTGCGACGGGGGCGAGGGTGATGGGATCGTGCTGGGCACACCAGACGGTAGGGTGATCTCCGATGACGAACTGGGTCTCACGAAGGCACTGAAGGCCGCGCTCATAAGCTGCGGTGGCCCGCTGGCGGAGGGCTTGATCGAAGAAGGTGAAAGGGGCAGAGCCCGCACTGATAGCCTGCAGGAGCTCCAACGCGTGAAGCATGGCACCGTCATTCAAGGTGATGGCTTCATGATAGCCTGCCTCCAGGGGGTAGACCTGGGGCCAGCCGCCATTGGGAAACTGAGCGGCAAAGAGCCACTCCACCCCACGCAGGACGGCGAGGCGGCAATCCTCCCGCTGATGGGCAAGGTGCACGTGGGAGAGAAAGAGGATCTGCTCTGTGGTGGAGCGATTGTCCAAGGTGCCGCAGTAGTGCCAGCCCTTGCCACTCTGGGAGGTCCAGTGGGTGCCGGGCTGCCGGGGGCCTTTGCGGTAGTCGATGCCTTTGCTCCAGCCGCCACTGGGGGTCTGGTAGCTGAGGACGACATCGGCAAGCTTCGAAGCGTCTGCGGTGGCAAACCAGGTGATGTCGAACTTGTCATCAAACTCGAACTCCGTGGAGGTGGCTGGGGCTGGCTGGGAGGTAGTGAGGCTCAAAGACCGGCACTCGGCGGCGAGGGCCAGCCGCTCACGGAGGGCGGACTGGTGGGAGGTGGCGAGGTAGGTGTCCCACGCTGCGCGGGCAGGCTGTGGCAGCGGAGCGACGCGCTCGGGCGTTAACATCTGAAGCGGAGCGATGAGGCCATTCGGCCAGGCGTGCTCATAGATGAGAGTGTCGCCATTGCGGGCGCGCAGTTCCAGACGATCCCACCCCTGGCTGGGGACGGGCAGGCTCCACTCGAACTTGCCCTCAGCATCGGGGGCGTTCGCGAAGGGGTGCCAAGGACTGTCCGGAACGGGGAGATGAGCGATGAGTCGCCACTCCCATGTGGAGGCCTGGAGGGTGGAATGGCCCGTGACGTGAAGCTGGATCATATCCTCCCGCACCTTGAACGAGACTGGCGGATCCTGCTGCCCACGAGCGGAGCTGAACAAGGCCAGGAACAGGGACAGGAGGGAGGCGATCTTCTTCATAACGAGGGGGATGTCACCATGCGCCACACGCGCCAGGGTGCAAACCCATCGTCAAGAGAAGGAGTGGAAGGAGCGCTGCAGGGGGAAGAAAAAGCAATACGGCAGGCCGCGAGGCCTCCTAGCAACCTCGCAGCCTGCCGCCAAGCAACGCTAACTGAACTGAAAGTGGGGGGATGGGAGGAATGAAGCCAAGTCTGCGGAAAACAGGCCTGATGCGACGCGACAGGAAGTGAGGAGATCCACCGGTCGGTGAACCTGGAGGCGGGGCTCCTCCTCCTCACTGGCTGGGATTTAGGAAATAGACTAGAACTGGCGGGTGACGGTGAAGGCGACTTTTTCGTGCTTGCTGTTCGCCTTGCTGAAGTCGAAGTCGGCCTGGGGGCTGACAGCGACGTGCAGGATGACTTTGCGGCTGTCGGCACGGACCATGGAGACGCCGCCTGGCAAGGTGGGGCTGATGCCTGCGTCAACAACCTCGAACTTGGCAACGTAGGAGACATTGCGGCTGTTGTCCGTGGACAGGGTGCCGGGGGCGGAGGTGTTGATACGGGTGCCTTCGCCATCGAAGTAGCGGACGGCATTGTGGTAGTCGGCGAGCTTCGACCAGCCGACGCCGGAGCCAGTTTTCACACCCCAGTCGGCAGACTGGAGCTCGCCGATCATCTGCTGGCAGATGCGGGAGGAGGAGATGGAGTCGCCTGCCTGGCGGAGATTCTCCAAACCGGCGGGAATCAGGCCCAGGAGGGTGAGCATGCCCATGGCGGCGATGGCGACGGCGATGGCGACTTCGGGGAGGGAAAAGCCGGCGGCGGGGGCGGACTTTTTGAAGGGGGCGGCACGGTGAATCGGGGTCGTGTTCATGTCTTCAGTGGAGTTGGCGGGGCAATTTAACTTTCAGAAGGCGGATGGAGGTGCGCCCGGAGGACGCAGCTCAATGCAACACATTCTGATAAGCACCCGCCATGCCACCGCCGTGCCAAGGCCACTGGATGGTCACAATCGTACTATTAAGTGTGACTTGCCGCTGGAAGCGGAGAGAAAAGACCTGAAGACGAAAGACAGAAGACCTGAGAAGAGGTTGGTTAGGCGCCGGTGATGACGATCTTGCCGAAATGGGCGCCTGCGGCCATGTGCTCGAAGGCGTGCTGCGCCTCGGCGAAGGCGAAGGTGCGGTCGATCACGGGTTCGATCTCATTCTGCTGGATGGCGCGGTTCATCTGCTCAAACTGGAGGCGGCTGCCGACGTAGATGCCCTGAAGGGCAACGCTTTTGGCAATGACGGGCCAGGGGTTCACCATGCCCTCGAACCCAGTGAGTACGCCGATGAGACTGATGCGACCACCGTAGCGAACGGCATCAAGGGACTTCTGCAGGGTGCCTGCACCACCGAGCTCGATGACTTGGTCGGCACCCAGTTTGTCGGTTAGTTCAAAAACCCTGCGTTCCCAGTCGGGGGTGGTGCGGTAGTTGACACCCTCATCAGCACCGAGATCGCGGGCACGGGCGAGTTTCTCATCGCTGCTGGAAGTGATGATGACACGGGCGCCGTGGGCTTTGGCAAACTGGAGGGCGAAGATGGAGACGCCACCGGTGCCGAGCGTGAGCACGGTCTGGCCAGCAAGCATCTGCCCCTGACCGACGAGGGCATTCCACGCCGTGAGGGCGGCGCAGGGCAAGGTGGAAGCCGCGGCGAAGTCGAGCGTGGCGGGCTGGAGGACCAAGGCATCCTCACGGGCGATCATGTACTCTGCGAGCACACCCTGACGGGCCCCACCAAGGGCGGTGCCCATGATGCCGCGAGTCATGCCACCAGCAGGCCAGTCTTGGAAGAAGGTAGGAATGACGGCCTGGCCGGGCTGCCACTTGGTGACGCCGGGGCCGCAAGCGGCGACCTCACCTGCACAATCTGAGCCGACGGTGAATGGCAGAGGAAGATTCCCAGGGCGCTCGCGGCGGGTGGTGCCGAGGTCGCGATAGTTCAACGAGACGGCACGAACACGCACGAGTACCTCGCCCGGCCCGGGCTCAGGTGCAGGAATGTCCACGAGTGCCAGCCCCTGAGGGCCAGTGGGGTCTACGATCTGCCAGGCTTTCATGGTAAAAGAGTGAAAAATGGTAAGTAAAAGTAAAAAGTGCAGCCCTACAACAGGATCACCCACTAAGAAACATAGGGGAGACGCCTAGTCTATAGAAGGGAGATGACTCAATGCGTGAATCTTTTGGAAATGAAGCGAGGAAAAGTTGAGCATTGCAGGTAGCCCGCTAAGGT
>JBGGMQ010000261.1:0-3239 GCA_041287975.1 Verrucomicrobium sp.
CAACATTGACCCGGTAAATGGTGGTGGCGACTGGATCTGCGAAAAGCCGGACCACTGGATCTTCAATGGCACTGGCATGAAAAAGGGGGACGCCATCCCGGGACTCATCGGCTGGGAGTACCACGGCGATCCTCCGCCCATCGAAGGCCTGGAAATCGTGGCCGGAGGCACCGCTTGGCAGGGTGGCGTCAACCCCTCCAACTGGACAGCGACCATCTACCCCGGGCCAAAGGGAAACTTCGTCTTCAACGCATCCACCATCTTCTGGTGCCAGGGCTTGAGCACTCCTCCAGGTCACATGCTGCCCTGGTCCCACTGGAGCCGCCCTCATGGTCCGGATGCGCGGGTGCAGCGTATCACGAAGAACCTGATGGATCGGGCCGTGGGATGATGGAAGGGGAGTGATTTCCTTGTAGTCTTGAGGAGGAGGATGAGGAGATGCAATTCACGGTCAAGACCCCGGCGGGAATCCGGCCAACGTTACTCCATCGAACCCTGACCACCTGCTGAGATTCCTTCGGCATAAAGTCTGGAGCCACTTTGTTTGATTCCTCAATCGGGCTCACCACCCCGGTCTCCGCCTGCTCATGCCGAAGCTCGTCCCACAAACGCCCTCGTACAGATCGCCACAGTCATTTCGATTTTCTCTTTAAGACTGAGTTTCATTCATATCACCTCCCGTCACATCTACTTACCCAAAAGGAGGTCAAAATTGAAATGATCTGCAAAAAAGTTGCACTTTTTGAGAAGGGGCATTTCAGGCAGAAATTAAGCACTTTCCCAGCCAGTCGAGTGCCACTGGCCACTCAGGGAAACCGTTGGAGTACCGACTTCAGTCGGCTCAGTAGAAATTCCGCGCCGCTCTGTTGGGCGACCGCTCCAGTTGCCTCAGCTCGGCGGAATTCATCAGGTCTTGAGTCTTGATTCTTCCAGTCTGGCCTCTCCCCGCGCAGCGGGTTAGCACGTCAGCGCAATTTTTAGTTGCCGATTGACCCTTCAATCCCCATCCTTGCCCATCTCAGTGCCGCCCACAGCTCCATTTTTGACTTTTCGTTCTCCATTTTTCACTGCGTTCAAAGATGGCCTTCCCCCGCTCCAAAAGCTACAAAGAGATCCCCGAGGACCTCACTCCCGAGGATCGTGGCCGCGCCCGGAAAAAACTGTGGCACCAGAAAAACAAGGCTAGGCTCCTGAAGCAGTGGCAGGCCTGCAACCACGAAAAAAGCCACAAAGTCTTCGACGGAGCGGGGTGCGACATCATCAAGACTAAAGTCCAGGTCCCGGCCAATCGACGCTACGCCATCATTGGCGCCCAAGCCTACTTCAGCACCCTCACCGGCTTCAGCGTCAAAGAACTCAGCGGGATCATCAAAGAGATCACGGCCCACGTCGCTGAACGTGCCAACATCTCCACGGTCACGGCCGCCACTGCAAAGAAAAGGTCCGCATGAGTTCCTCTGAGATCAAAATTCCGGCGACAGACGCGCTAAACCATCTGGGCTCCCAACTTGCTGAACTCCGGAGGATCAGGAAGGATCAGCCGAACCAAGGGCCACTTCAACTTTGGATGGCTAAGACCCGGAACTTTATAGGGAGGATTTACGGGAATGCTTCGTCTCAGATGTTTGGTTTCGATATCATAAAGTACGATCGCAACTTCCCCGTTCGGCTCGGTGCGACTGACCTTGCAAATCCCGTCAAGGTCTACATCGACGAAGTTGAACCATTTATAGTGGCGCTGATTCATGATATCGAGGTTTTCGAGACGCACGGACTGGTTTCGGGGTCACCCGGACCGCCATCTCAACTGATCACCCTACCACAGAGTATAGAGGCTGCGGTGACTCAATCAAAGCCGCTCATTCGTGTCAAAAAGAGTCAAGCTGTGCAGCTGCTGCGCCAGCAGAGCGAGTTGGCTAAAGACGTAGATTCTATGCGATCTGATGGTGCGCTCCGGCGATGGACTGCAACTTCCCGAGCATTCGTGGACCAAATTTTTGGTGAAAACTCACGGCAGTTTAAAGACTTCACAGGGTTCAAATACTTCCGTGAATTTGTCCGAGACGGTCGGCATGCCACGCTTGATGATCCTGAGGCATACTATCTAAAAGGCGCGCGGGCGATATTAGACTCCTTTGTTGACGAGGTAGAGAACTTTGCGTCCGACCCGATTACGTTGAGGGATCTAGGCCTGAGAAGTCAGGAGCCAGCGAAAGAGGTGCTAGCGAAAATTTACGACTCGTTCGGCGATGTCGTACGTGTGTTGAAAAACCGGAGACTTGGCCACCCCTCTTTTGAGGTGAAAGATGAATACGACGTGCAGGACCTCCTTCACGGCCTTCTGCTAGCCAATTTTAAGGTGGTGGTTCCGGAGGAGCCTTGCTCCAAAGTTGGCCCCGATTATAGCATCCTAGATTTCATCCTGCCGAATCAGAGGATTGGGATTGAAGTGAAAACGATGGACGGTACTCTCACCGCCAGAAAATTAAAAAGGGCTCTGTCGAAAGACCTGATAGACTTCAGCAGACACGATGGGATCGACACTTTGCATATTTTCATTTGGGATCCAGGTGGTAAAATCGTCGCTCGGCCAGCCTTTGAGCATGGATTCTCAACCATTCGAATGGATTTGAAAGTGGAGTGCTTTATCCGCTAATCCGGAATGACCTTGACACGTTGAATTTACTTGTTGCATCTATGGAATAAATGAAGTGCTGGCGTGCTTTGTATGATGGAGTCGTTAACACTCGTAGGAACTTTCGCAGTTGCCATAGGGGGGTGGGTAGTTGCCTTGGTCCAGGCAAAGATTGCCCGGGAGGAGCGAAGAAGGCAAGACGACTACCAGCTTCTCGTCATCACCTTGAGCTACTTTGACGGCGGAAGTCAGCGTCGCAGCTTGGGTATCGCGATGGTCGAAGGTGTCTGGAAGTATCGCTCTAGTTATGCACAGGTACTTGTGCCCGTGCTAGTGCTTCAAGCAATCTACCTATTGCGGGCAACAGATAACAGAACTGCTGCCCACGAAGAGCGTAATTTGATTCGAATTTTACGACTTTTAGAATTCATGCTTGAACTTGTTTCAGGAGACCCTGGTGCTGATCTTCTCGATTCAATTGGTATTGCCCATGGGCAGGCTTGCAGGAGTCCAGGATCGTGCCTTTTAGGATCGTCAAGTTTGCAAGTTTGGTACCAAAGGTTCGGTGGGGATGTAGAGCAGTTGAAAGCTGAAAGTGGTCAGG
>JBGGMQ010000262.1:0-5691 GCA_041287975.1 Verrucomicrobium sp.
GAGATCGAGCGCGCCAAGCAGGAGGCCGAATCCCACGCCGAAGAAGACCGCGTCCGTAAGGAAGGCGTCGAGACCAAGAACCAGGCCGAAACCATGGTTTATCAGGTCGAGAAGTCCCTCGCCGACCTCGGCGACAAGGTACCAGCAGAGCAGAAGCAGCCCATCACGGACAAAGTGGACGCGTTGAAGAAGGCCATCGCCGACGACGACACCGCTGCCATGAAGACCCAGACGGACGAGTTGCAGAAGCTCTTCGCAGAAGCTTACCAGCACATGGCCCAGGCCGGTGGCGCTCCTGAAGGCGGCGTTCCCCAGCCCCAAGGCGATGCTCCGGAAGGCGCTACTGAGGCCCCTAAAGACAAGGGCAAAGTGGTCGACGCTGATTTTGAGGTCGTCGACAGCGACAAAAAAGGCTAAAACGGTCACCCCCGACGGGCGCGAATTTCTGGTATCTCTGATTTTCCAGACTTCCGCCCGTCATTCATTGAGATTTTGATCGTATTGATTTTCCCCACAGCCGGCAGCGGCACCGCATTTTTGAAAACACGGCGCGCTACCGACTGGGTGAACCAAACCAAAACACAACAGTAAACCGAAAAGCACACAGCATACCAACCATGGCTACCAAAATCACACCTCTGGGCCGCCGCGTTCTTGTTAAGCGCGTTCTCAGCGAGGAAAAGACCGCTGGCGGAATCTTCCTTCCTGACACTGCAAAAGAAAAACCCCAAGAGGCAGAAGTTCTCGCCATCGGCACCGGCAAGGACGACGAAGGCAAAGACGTGTCCTTCACGGTCAAGGTCGGCGACAAGGTCCTCATCTCCAAGTACGGCGGCACGGAAGTGAAGCTCGACGGCGACGACGTGCTCATCATCAACGAAACCGACATCCTCGGCATCCTCGGCTAAGCAGCGCAGGCTGCGAGTCACTCTGACAGCAGCCAGCACCCAATTAACTCAAACATCGAATACATAAGAACATGGCCAAGCAACTCAACTTTGACGAAGCAGCCCGTCAGGCACTTCTCCGCGGTGTGCAAAAGATCGCCAGAGCGGTCAAGGCAACCCTCGGACCTTCCGGTCGCAATGTGATCCTCGAAAAGAAATTCGGCTCCCCCACCATCACCAAAGACGGTGTGACGGTTGCCAAAGAAATCGAGCTCAGCGACCCCTATGAAAACATGGGCGCCCAGCTCGTGAAGGAAGTCTCCTCCAAGACCAGCGACGTGGCCGGCGACGGCACCACGACCGCTACGGTGCTTGCCGAGGCGATCTACTCCGAAGGTCTCCGCAACGTGACCGCCGGTGCCAACCCCACCTCCCTTCAGCGCGGCATCCTCAAGGCCACCGAGGCCATCGTGGCCCGTCTGAAAGAAATCAGCCAGCCCGTGACCAACGCGACCGAAATCGCCCAGGTCGCCACCGTGTCCGCCAACTGGGACGCAGAGATCGGCAACATCATTGCCGACGCCATGGACAAAGTGGGCAAAGACGGCACCATCACCGTTGAAGAAGCCAAGAGCATCGAAACCACTCTCGAAGTGGTGGAAGGCATGCAGTTCGACAAAGGCTACCTCAGCCCCTACTTCGTCACCGACGCAGAGGCTATGGAAGCCGTTCTTGAGAACGCCCTCGTGCTCATCCACGAGAAGAAGATCAGCAGCCTGAAGGACCTCCTTCCCCTGCTTGAGAAAGTGGCCCGCACCGGCCGCCCTCTCCTGATCATTGCTGAAGACGTGGAAGGCGAAGCCCTTGCCACCCTCGTGGTGAACCGCCTCCGTGGCACTCTCAACATCTGTGCTGTCAAGGCTCCTGGCTTCGGCGACCGCCGCAAGGCCATGCTCGAAGACATCGCCGTTCTCACCGGTGGCCGCTGCATCACCGAAGACCTCGGTCTGAAGCTTGAGAACCTTGAGCTTACCGACCTCGGCAAGGCCAAGCGCATCACCGTGGACAAGGAAAACACCACGATCGTTGAAGGCGAAGGCGGCTCCGAAGCCATTGCCGGACGTGTGAACCAGATCCGTCGCCAGATCGACGAAACCACTAGCGACTACGACCGCGAGAAGCTCCAGGAGCGCCTTGCCAAGCTCGCCGGCGGTGTCGCTGTTATCAACGTCGGTGCTGCCACCGAGACCGAGATGAAGGAAAAGAAAGCCCGCGTGGAAGACGCCCTGCACGCCACCCGTGCAGCCGTTGAAGAAGGCATCGTCCCCGGGGGCGGTGTTGCCCTCATCCGCGCTCAGGCCACCCTGAACGATCTCAACCTCGTTGGCGACGAAGCCACCGGCGCTGACATCGTCCGCCGCGCCATCGAAGCTCCCCTCCGCCAGCTTGCCGCCAACGCAGGTCTGGAAGGCGCGCTCATCGTGGCCGAAGTCAAGAAGGGCACCGGCAACAGCGGCTACAACGTCGCCACCGGCGAATACGTCGACCTCATCAAGGCTGGCGTCGTCGACCCGACCAAAGTCACTCGCAGCGCGCTGCAGAACGCCGCTTCCATCAGCGGTCTTCTCCTCACGACCGAGTGCCTTATCTCCGACATCCCCAAGGAAGAGAAGGCTGAGGCCGCTCACGACCACGGCGGCATGGGCATGTAATTCGGTTCGGTGAACTGGTGAAACGGTCCGTCGGTAAATCGGTGGATCGGTAAGCTGGTGAACCAGTGAATCCGTCAGAAGCGGGTCGCAGGAAACTGCGGCCCGCTTTTTTTTCTGCTTCGCAGAGACACCAGACTGGAAGACATCAGACATCAGACCTGAGGAGTGGAGGGAGTGAGGAGGAAGCGCTCGAAACTGAGGCATCGCTACATACCCTGGGAGCGCTGGCGTCTCGCCGGCTGAAGCTCGATGGGAGACTTTCGCAGCCGACATGAATGTCGGCGCACCCAGTGTTGAGTCAGGGGTGGGTTTGGGCTTCTTCCTGTCTGGGAGTTCAATACTATAACACGCCGGGCTTCGTCGCTTGCGGCACCTTCCCCGGGACCGCAGACTCAGTCTGCTGGTGCACGTCACCTGGCCCACGCCTGAGCCGCCAAGATGGCAGCGCTCCCAGGGTATGTTGGCGAAGAAGCTGGGTAGGATTGAGGTTTCTACACCCAAGCCACCTCACAGCCCTCAACGCCTCAAGCAGCAGCCTGCTGAGTGCACCGACATCCATGTCGGCATTTTTCGCAAGCCGACAATGCTCATTACCTCACGAGCACCTGCTCCACCTGGTCCCGGCTTGCCGGGACTTTGGAGTGCGGATGGAACCGCCGCTTTGAGAGGTGTTCAAAGGTTCGAGGAAGGGAAGATGCCAGCGGAGGAATTGACCCCCACTTTGCCGCGACGTTGACGGACTCACCTCAACAGGCAAGCGCACCTAGAAGCGAGACGCTTCTTCCACACTGGGTGCTGGGCTTCGCTGAAGTCAGTCATGTTTGACCGTCCATCACGGTCAACGGCGATTCGGAGATCGCCGCTCCTTGGACTGGGATGCGCTCACACAATGATGTGAGGGCGCTTCACAGACAATATCAGCGTCGTTCCAGTTCAAGTCTGACGTCTCGAGTCTCCTCGTCTTTTGTCTCGTGCGAAGCACGCTCAAATCATCGAAGCTTCCCAACCAAAACACACCAAGTGCTCCTTATCTTTGGGAAACGTGACACTGTCATCATCGACGACATACGTAGCCTCAGCCACAGCCACGAGCGTATCATCCACGACGGCCTCGGTAGCCCCGGCGTACACGTCCACTTCCACCACGGCGATGCCACGGGAGCAGCGCACGACGCGGGCTTCGGCACGCACGACGGCCCCTTCCGCAGAAGAGACGTACTTCATTTTGAAATCGAGATTCGACGCATGCCCTTCTTGAGCAAACAAAGAATCAACCGCCGCTTCAGCCGCATGATCTGCGAGGGAAGCCTGGGCTACAGCATGCATGGACTCATGGGGCACACCCATCCAACCGGGGAACACGACCTTGGCCTCGCTGCGCCCTTTCTCAAGGACCCGACGCGTCGCGCCGAGATCACGAATGACATTGGCATCGACGAAGAGCTTGCTCACTCTGTTCAGATGCACGGTCGGAGCTTTGAAGGGGACGGACGATCTCATGGAGTTCAACCGGTGGGGGTTTGGATTAGAACCGCAGCCGGGAGCCAGATTGGACCGGGAAACCGCAAATGGATTTCACCCGCCCGTTCTCTCTCCTGACCAGAGCACCGCCAAGTTTCGCCGCAGAGATCACAAGATGCGATACCATTCGCTGGCACTTTTAACCGTGTCACTGGTATTTTTCCGGGGTAGTGCATCCGTCCAAACACACTCCCCGGGGAAAGGGCCTCATCGGGCATCAGGCCCTGATTTATCCGCTCTTACGGGAGAGCAGACACACGCGACTCACGCGCCCACAGCCACCGGTGGTGGATTGCGTTCAAAGCCAACCTGATGCCAATACGGATAGATGGGACGGACCGCACTGGCGGCGTCCAGCTTGGCCACTTGGGCCGCATCGAGGTTCCACCCCACGGCGGCGAGGTTCTGGCGGAGTTGCTCCTCATTGCGGGCTCCAATGATGATGCTGGAGACTGTGGGCCGCTGAAGGAGCCAGTTGATGGCGACCTGCGCGATGGTTTTGCCGGTTTCTTTCGCCACTTCGTCGAGAGCATCCACGACTTTGAAGAGGTATTCGTCGGAAACTTGCGGGCCATAGGCGGCCGTTTCATGCAGTCGGCTCGTCTCGGGCAGCGGTTGGCCACGGCGGAGCTTGCCTGTGAGGCGCCCCCAACCCAGCGGGCTCCAGACCATGGCTCCCACCTTCTGATCCAGGCCCAGCGGCATGAGTTCCCACTCGTACTCGCGACCAATCAGCGAGTAGTAGGCCTGGTGCGCCACATAGCGCTCCATCCCGTACTTCTCGGCCAGCGCCAGCGTCTTCATGAGATGCCAGCCAGAGAAATTGGAACATCCCAGATAGCGAATCTTGCCCGCCTTCACGAGGCCGTCCAGCGTGCTCAAGGTCTCCTCAATTGACGTCATGGCATCAAAGCCATGCAGTTGGAACAGGTCGATGTAGTCGGTACCCAAGCGCTTCAAGCTGGCTTCAACAGAACGGATGAGATGGTGCCGGGAAGAGCCGACGTTGTTCGGCCCCTCCCCAAGGCGAAACGTCACCTTCGTCGAGATGAGCACATCATCCCGCCGCCCCGCGATGGCTCTGCCGAGGATCTCCTCTGCCTGCCCGTCCGAGTACACATCCGCAGAGTCGAACATGGTCAGCCCGTTCTCCAGACAGATGTCCACCATGCGTGTGGCCTCAGCGACATCACTGCCGCCCCACGCTTTGAAGAAGTCCGTGCGGCCCCCGAAGGTGCCCGTGCCGAAAGTAAGCACCGGCACCTTGAGGCCGGATCCGCCGAGAAGTCTGTGTTCCATAGTTGATCAGTGTAGGAGAGAGGTTGGCGTTCATGACAGGCCTTCCATCAAGGATGGTCCGTCCGTTCAACGTCATACTACGCAGGTCCGAGTGGCAAAAGCCGCAATCACCGCTGGTGTTTTCGGGTACAGTTCCGGCACTTTGACCGCTCCGCGGGAGACAAAAGACTCAAGACATGAGATGCAGCGACATGGCCGGGTCAAAAGGCCGCTCTCTGAGGGAAGAGTCGTCAGGGGCCGTTCGACTGAACGAGTGGGACACTCGAACTACG
>JBGGMQ010000263.1:0-5690 GCA_041287975.1 Verrucomicrobium sp.
TCGAGGTGTTCGGCTGCAAGGCTTATGCTCAGGCTCGGAGAAACTCTCACACGATCTTTGTGGCTGATCGCAAACCCCCGACTGCTAGGGAACGTGAACGCGAACGGGAGAAGGAGCGAGTCCGTGAAAGCGAACTGGAAAAGACTAGGAAAAGGAAATAGTATTCCCCACGGGGGGAACTGTTGCTCTTCTCTTCAGGAAGAGGTAAGAGTGGCTGTCCCCTTGGCACCGTTTTGGTGCCTGCGGGCAGGCTGGCCAACCGCGAGCAACCTACTTTCACCCTCCACCTACCGACGCTGCCATGAAATCCAACGACGCCCGCAAAGAAAAGAAGAAGGCTCCTACCAAAACGCCAAAAGAAAAGAAAGCCGCCAAGGCTGAAAAGAAAAAGAACAAGTAGGCAAGTGCCTGTGTAGTGCTCATGCCCCTGCACTGAAAAAAATCCGTTCTCATGGGCGGCAGTTATGTCTATCCTTCAGTAAAACCGAAGGATAGAGTGACCGCCACTGCCATGCGAAATAAACTGCTCTGCTTGTGCGCTGTCGTCACCGCGACGGCATTCGTGACTCCCCACGCCTTTGGCGTCGATTTTGTCGAGGTGAGCATGCCGGACAAGGCATTGAATGCACTCTTCGCTGAGTATGGTTATCCCGCGTGGGACCAGTTCAAGTCGCTGAGCCGCCAACGGGACTATCTTGCGCAGTGGGAACAGTGGAGTGACAGGAACTTTGTCAAACCCTTCGCGGCACGCCTGGAGCATCTCCCCTTACAGGTGCGCAAGGAGGCGCTGAACTTTGTAGCGTAAGGCATCCGACACTGCAATGCGCTGCCAACGCGAAATTTCGAATTGACTCCAGAAGATCTGCTGAAACAGGCCGAGGCTCAGAAGAAGGCCGGAGTGGAGGATCCCTTGATCGACTGGATCCGGGCTTGGGCAACTTACAAGTCCACAGGGGACTATGATGCGTGCCGGGACTTCTTCAGTGAAGCTGTGAAAACGCGACCAGGCGACGCCTGCCCTCCAGTCCTGCGCTATGAAATTCTCATGGCACGGGAGGACGTCCGCAAAGAAGCCAAACTGGAAGAGGGCGTCAATGATCGTCGCATCGTCGACACGGCCATGGCGGCAATCGCAGACCCCGAAGCTTACACACCTGAAGATGATGTGATGCTCGTGGAGAATCTTTCGCCTTTGTTTCGCTGGATGGCCTGGCGGGATCGCAAGGAGCTTCGGACCCACATGGCGCAGCTGATCGTCATGCCAGGGCGGACGGAATGGGCGCGGCTGGTTGTTGAGGGCATGTATGAGCAGTCCCTGGGCTGGGTGGAGGGGCTGTCAAAAGGGTTCGAGGAACGCCAACGACGCGAGCAGGAGTCTGCCGGTCGCTTGCGGGAGGCCTTTGACCTGTATCCGGAACGTTCGCCCGCGGCAGTGAACATGATGCTCGTGGCTCCCACAGAAGCAGGCGGGGAAAACTATCTTTCCTGGCTGGAGCGGGCCTTGGCGGCCAGGGTGGACGATCCCAATGCGTTGAAGTATTTTCTCAATCTTACCTCAAAAAACTACGGGCCTCGCAGTCGGGAGTTGCTGGCATTTGCACTGTGGTGTGGAAGTTCGAAGAAATACGACACTGACCTGCCGTGGCACATGCTGGCAGTTTTCGACCATATGATCGATGGTGGAGCCGACTGGCGGGAGATCTGCAGGGATCCTCTGGTCAAGCCAGTGCTGCTGGAGGTGTGTCAGCAGCAGGTGAAGCTCGCGCCCACGGCAGTGAAGCGGGGCGAGGCATGCGCGGAGCTTGGCGTCTTCGCCTGGATGTGCGGCGAGTCGGCGCTGGCAGCGAGCGCCTTCCAGGAATCTCCTCCGAGCTTTCCCACTCGCGCTCGCAGGCTGGCAGTCACCTTGCGTCTGGAGGAGCGCGCGGTGCGCGGTAGCGTCAGCATTGATCTCGCCGGCAAGCAGAAGGCCTGGCAGAACGTCCAGCAACTGTACAAAGAAGCCAGCCTAAAGGAGGCGCTGGTGGCGGCTCAGGAACTGCTTAAAGATCTGAAAGGCGACGGAGCAGACCTCGTCGCAGCCCAGATCGAGGCAATCAAGTTCGAACAAGCGCTGGCCACAGGAGAATGGGTATCCCTCAAAGTGGATCCCAAACTGCTCAACTGGCACCTGCATAAAGGCCCCTGGGAGGCGGGTGAAGATGGGGCATTGGTTCAGAAGGGGCGTGGAGAGCCTGCCTTCATCCGCTACCGTGGCAGGGTAGGGGCCGAGTTTGAGATCGAGGGTCGCTACGAAGTGCGGGGGCGCAAGGATCGCAATGGTGGTCTAGGCACAGCGGTCAGCTACCGATGGGACGAGGACGCGGAGCACTTCATCACTTGCCTTCACTCCGGAGACGAAAACGAAAGCAAGGCGTTCCTGATGGAGGGCTACTACAGGTCCAGTCTCAAGGGGGTGCCCGTCAAAGGAGGCGCGCATCAGGGCAAGTTTCGGGTCGTAGGGAAAGACGGCAAGATCAGTTTCTATGTGAATGGCGAGCCCGCATTCGTGGACGCCCAGCCCGGCCCCACAGACAATCCGAGTGAACCTTTGCCCCTCTTGGATGCCGGCGGCATCGGCTTCTGCAACTACAAGTTCCCCGCAGGACAAGAGACCCGTATCTATGACATGCGAGTGCGGACTTCCCACTCACCTTGATCGTGCCTTCAGCCACATCAGCGGTTGATTTGCCATTTGAGCTCTGCGCTTCGCTGCGTAGTCATGACGCATGCTCAAGATCTATACCTACGCTGGCTGCTCCACCTGCAAGAACGCCGTGAAATGGCTGAAACAGCACAGTGTGGCCTTCGACGAAAAGCCGATCCGCGAGACGCCTCCGACAGTCGCAGAACTGAAAACGATGCTGAAGGCACGAGGCGGGGATTTGCGCGCTCTCTTTAACACGGCTGGCCAGGACTACCGGGCCATGGGTATGAAGGACCGGTTACCAACTTTGAGCGAGGCGGAAGCCCTTGATCTGCTTGCGGCTCACGGGAATCTCGTGAAGCGTCCCTTCGCCTTGGACAAGACGAAAGACGTCGCCCTTGTAGGCTTCAAAGAAGCAGAGTGGGAAACGGCCTTGTGTTGAGTCGAATGCGTCCCTCCGTGCCTGGCATGATCACCCTTGTCTTTCATTCCGGGATTGGGCTAGCTTGAGGGATGCACCTTCTTCGTCGCACTGTTGGCTTCGCATCTCTACTGAGTCTAGGCTTGGGGGCCGGCTCGGTCTCCGGTCAGGACACGGCTCCCGGGCAGCCTGGCTGGTTTCCCTTTACCATCAGCACTCAGGACGCCTCTGCTACCGCTATTGATCTCTCAGGCCTGAACGAAAAGCCCGCCGGTGCCTCAGGCATCCTGCGGGCAGAGGGCGAGCATCTGGTGGATGGTAAAGGGCGGACATTGCGACTCTTTGGCACGAATTTCTGTGGGACTGCTTGTTTTCCCCCTGAGGAGCTGGCCCCGCAGATCGCTGCGCATCTCGCCAAGAACGGCATTAATGTGGTGCGCTTGCACCATATGGACAATGACTGGGGTGTGGGCAGTTCCATCGTTGGTGACAATGAGGCATCAACTCTGGACCCGAAGAATCTGGCCCGCCTGGACAAGCTGGCTGCGGAGCTCATCGCTCGCGGCATCTAACTGAACGTCAACCTTCACGTAAGCCGCACGTATCCCGGCACGCCGAAAGGCGCACCTGGCTACAGCAAGGGACTGGACCACTATCACCGCCCTTTCATTGCCCAGTTTCAGGCGTTTGCAAAAGCCTTGCTGAATCACGTGAACCCTCACACCGGCCGCGCCTATAAGGACGAGCCCGGTGTAGCGGTCATTGAGATGAACAATGAGAACTCGATCCTGCTGAATCCCTGGTGGACAGCCAGTCTCCCGGAGCCTTTCAAAGGAGAGCTGCGCGAACTGTTCGTCAGCCATCTCAAGGGGCAGGGTAAATCCACCGCTGCTCTCCAGGCTGCTTGGGGAGTGAATGATGGCACCACTGGACCGGAACTGATCAAAAACGGTTCCTTCAATGCAGGTTTGGAACCCTGGTTCGCCGAGGCAACCAGCGGCGCGAAAGCAGCCGCCACTGCCACCGGTGACGGAGCCGTGCGCTGGACCAGCACCCAGAGCGGGAGTCTGCTCTGGAGCATGCAATTCACCCAGGCGGGCCTCAGGTTCGATGAAAATGCCAGCTACCGGCTGAGCTTCAAGGCGCGCTCTCAGGAGAAATCTTCTCTCAGTATCACGGCGCAAAACGCCGCGCCACCGTGGGCGGAGCTGGGATTGCGTGAGCAGGTGATCCTCGAACCGGAATGGAAGGAATATCACTTCGAATTTTCGCCGCATTCGGTTTTGCCCGATGGCAAGAATCGCATCGGGTTCGGTCTGTTAAACAAGATCACGACCGTGGAGATCAAGGACGTGCGCCTGCACACTGTCCCCTCCGGTTTCCTCAAAACCGGCCAGAGCCTTGAGGCTGGCAACATCCCCCTGCCAGAGCGGGGCGCGAATGCAGCCGTGCGGAAGGACTTCTTCGACTTCCTGGCTCAGCTTGAGATCGACCACGCACTGGAAATGAAGAAATTCATTCGTGAAGAAATCGGCGCGAAGCAGATGATCCTGCACTCCCAGGTGCTCTTCGGCGGTATCGCTGGTGCCCGGCGTGAGTTCGCGGTGAGCGACATGGTGGACACCCACGGCTACTGGCACCATCCCTCTTTCCCTCGCAAGTCGTGGGACATGAATGACTGGTACATCAACAACGTGTCCCAGGTGGTGGAGAAGAGCGGAGGCACACTCGCGGAGATTGCCATGCAGCGTCCTGTGGGCAAACCCTACAGCCTCAGTGAGTACGATGTTCCCGCGCCCAATGACTATGCCGCAGAGACCTTCCCGCTGCTGGCTGCCATGGCTTCGTTGCAGGACTGGAGTGCCGTCTATCACTTCGCATTCAAACACACCACGCCCTATCAGACCGACAAGATGGGCAGCTTCTTTGATCTGCCAGGTCATCCGGCCAAGCAGGCTCTCATGCCGGTGTCGGCCCTGATTTACCGTCAGGGGTTGATAGCTCCTTTCCAGAGCGGCGAAGCGTTGAATTTGGGGAAGGGGCCCATCATCGACCTCACAGCGGAAAAGGCTGGCGATGTGTGGGGGAGCTGGCGTCCTGTCTGGGAGAAGGTGGGCAAGACCGGTGCCCTTGCCTGGCAGGAGCGAGTTGGCCTTCGCCTCAGTGAAGATGATGCCTTGGAGTTGAGTCCGCTGGTCGCCACATCCGGCAAATCGGCGAAAGGTTCCCCCTCGACAGTAAGCTGGACTCCCGAAGGCAAGGATCCGTCCCTGGCCATTGCTGGAGACAAGGCGGTCGTGTTCAGTGGCAAGCTCGGCGCTGAAAAACAAACTCTTGGCTCCGTTTCCATCGTCCTCGATCCAGCCTCTCCGGCCTCAAAGCTGACATTCCTTGCGGCAGCGCTGGATGGCAAACCCTTGGCAGAGTCAAAGCAGATCTGGATTGCCACCCTGAGCCGGGCGGAAAACGTCGGTATGGGCTGGGATGCGCATCGCACCACGGTCGGCACGAAGTGGGGCAAAGGGCCTGCCGAAGTGCTGGGCGTGAGTATAGACGTTACCCTGCCTGGGAAATCTGGCACAT
>JBGGMQ010000264.1:0-5028 GCA_041287975.1 Verrucomicrobium sp.
TTCTAATACAGGGGCTGGCCTCTCTGCGGCTGTGTCATTCGGCGCGAAGGATCCCGGGATGTCGAAGGGTGCATTCCAGTTCCAGTGGACTGGATCAGTGATCCCGAGGCAAACAAAGGTCGGGAAATGGTGCGCGATACAGGGTTCGAACCTGTGACCCCCTCCGTGTCAGGGAGGTGCTCTACCACTGAGCTAACCGCGCGAACGGTGCTTCGCCAATTGGAAGCGGCCTGCTTGATACACTGGGGGTTTTCGGGACGCAAATGTTTTTTAGAAACGGGGCGATTTTCCTGCCGCTTGCTTGCTTCAGCGCCCTGTCGCTGAGCCCTTTAGCCGTCGCCAATGGTTTCGAACGTCTTGCCCTTCAGATTCGGGCGCAGGTCGCTCTCATAATCCACCCGGTCAGAGCGGTTGCGGGCCTTGATCTTGTGATCGCGCTTCGTGCGGCGCTCCACAGTCATCTGGCGGGACTTCTTGCGTTTGCGCAGCTTGGCGAGTTCTTCGTCCAGCTTCAGGTAACCGAGGTGCCGCTCCTGATCGAGGCGACCTTCTTCTACGGCTGTCCGGATCGCGCACCCGGCATCCTTGCCATGCTTGCAGTCCTGAAATTTGCACTGGGCTGCCAGTTCATCAATGTCCGCAAAACGTTCCCGGAGGATGTTCTCGTCCGTCCAGAGCTGGATTTCCTTGATGCCTGGATTGTCCACAACGATGCCGCCCTTGCGCAGCACCATCAGTTCCCGGGCGGTCGTCGTATGGCGACCTTTGCCTGTGGTCTCGTTCACCTCGCCGGTCCACTGGTACTCGTCCCCCAGCAGTTCATTGATGAGGGCGGATTTCCCCACACCGCTGGAACCAATGAAGGCCAGTGTTTGCCCCGGCGCGAGGTAGGGCTTCAGGGTTGCCTTCAAAGCCTTGGCCTTGAGGGCGCTCGTCAGGTGAACTTCCACCTCGGGATGCAGCGTGCGAATGGAGGCTGCCGCAGCCTTGTTGTCTGCCGTGTCAAAGAGGTCAGACTTGTTGATCAGCACCACGGCTTTGGCCCCGCTGCGGCCAATGACCGAGAAGTACCGCTCCATGCGGCGCAGGTTGAAGTCTGGGCCGCTTTCCGTCACCACCACCACGACGGTGGGGTTGGCGACGATGACCTGCTCCTCGGTACTGTGGCCAGCCGCCTTGCGGGACAGACAGGTGTGGCGGGACAGGCGGGCGCGGATCATCGTGTCATGGTCCTCGTCCCCCAGTTCCAAGGCGACCCAGTCTCCTACGGCGGGCAGCTCCGCGTCCGTTGCAGCATCGTGGTAGACCTTGCCGCTCATCACCACCTCGAGCTCCTCGAAGTCGCCGTCTTCCACGATGAGGGCACCGTAGGTGATCTTGTTGTCGCGAATCAGGCGCGCAGGCACCCAGCCGTTTGCCTTAAAGGGGGCAAACTCCTTCTCAAACTTCTTGTTCCATCCCAGGTCGGCGAGCTTTACGGGCACGCGACAAGGGATAAGGGATAAGCGGCGGGGGTCAAGGGGAAGCTGACCGTGCTCCGTGAGAGTGGACATCCGAATCTGCGACCGTCCAGTGCCCTCCTCGCAAGACTAGCGCACGGAGTGCTGTCGACCACGATTTAAGCAAAATGCTCAGAGCGTCAAAGGATTAGGCTTGTTTATGAAAATCAGGTCCAGTATTTTTCAGAGGCGCAGGGGCCAGGGATATAAAAATTCGAGAAAGGCCGCTGTGAAAATCCCCCATGTATGGAAACTAAAATTCCCGGCTGGCTCCTGGGCACAGCGGGTGTTGCATTGTTTGGTGCTGCTTGGTGGTGGCACGCGAGTAGCGAAGGCGCTTCCCCGGAAAGGGCAGTCCAATCACAGTCTGACACAGCGCACTTGAGCCACCCGGCTTCCTTGACGGATGCGCCCGAGTCAACTCCGAGTCGAAATGCTTCCTCCAGCAGCCGGGCTGGGCGGCCTTCGGCTCAGACGCTGGTACAGGTTCTACCGGTCATAGAGGCTGCTCACCCTGATATCGCTGCTTTTCGCGCGTGGGCTCACCGGTACTTTGAGACCACAGATCCCTCTCTCCAAGCCGCCTTGGTTCCCGAGGGCATTCGTCTGGCGGATGCCCACCGTCAGGCTCTGAAAACGGTCATCTCGTCTGATCCTCGTACTGCATTGGAGCAGGCGGTGCCGATGGTCGTCCGCCAGGCTCTTCCCCAGGCAGTGACCGACCACTTGGAGGCCCGCCTCAGTGGGGTGGGGGCTTATGATGTTCTCGCTGTCTCTCCCGACAGTGACCCTTCGGAACCGACGGTGCGTCGGTTTGCGACCCTCAACGGCACGGAATACCGGGCTCACATCTATGGACGACGGGACAGCCAGATGTCGACCAGTCAGGCCATGTTGAATGGCATCGCTGTCGACCGTGAATTCGCCGTGAACGAGAGTCCCGTGCGCCCATTGGAAACGGGCGAGGTGCCAGATGCGACGAAGCAGGCCGTCGAGGTTTGCCCGGTGTCTGGAGAGAAGACCGAGGTGCCACGCACGGAGACGGGCACGCTCCCACCCATCGCTCCTGAAACGCCTGCCCTCGAAGCAGGTTCGCAGATCATTTACCTCTGTGACGGTGGCCACATCCGTCAATATGAGGAAGAGATCCTGGCAGGGGAGGGGGCCACCGGAGGGCCGGGTGCTCCCACAGGCACCTTCCCCATCACCCGGATCCAGAGCACGGGAGTTCGCAAGTTCATCTACATGCGGCTCGTGTTTCCCGATCGCCTTCAGGAGCCCCAAAATGAGAAGGACGCGCAGTCGAACGTCAAGTCCATCACAGACTACTTTCAGGAGCTCAGCTACGGGAAGCTCACCTTCATGGGCACAGTGACTCCACTAATATTGCTTCCTAGAACTGCGGCCTGGTACGCGGAGGACTACAATGTCACTGGTAGCAACAGTCCTATCATGAATGATGCCAAGGAGGCGGCGCGGAAGCTGGGCTTTCCTCCAGAGGACTTTAATCACTTTGTCGTGATTTATGCGGGCGGTCCCGGGTCCTTTGGCGGACTTGGCAGTGTGAACGGGCCCAATACCTGGTTGAAATCAACCAATGTGGGTGTGGCAGATCACGAGCTGGGGCACAATGTAGGCGTCTGGCATTCCAACTCGTGGAACACTGGTGGCATCAGCGTCATCGGATCGGGGGCCAACGTGGAGTACGGTCACACGAATGACGTCATGGGTGCCAGCGGGAGCAATGGCCACTTCAATGCCAGCATGAAGGAGCAACTGCAATGGCTCACCCCCGAGACCTATCACACCGTTCGCAGCAGTGGAACTTTCCGCCTCTACCAGTTCGACCAGGTGCGGCAGGACCCGGCCCGTCGGTATGCCTTGAAAGTCGCCAAGGATGCGGACCGCGACTACTGGCTGGAGTTTCGCCAGAAGCTTGCCTCGAACCTGTGGTACATGAATGGCGTCACGGTCAACTGGAGCCCCTGGGGATATGGCAGCGGGGCGGACAACAGCACCCCTCGCGGCAGCAACCGTGGGACTCAGTTGCTCGACATGACACCGGGCTCCCCCGACGACCGCACGGATGCTCCGCTGGTCATCGGGCGCACCTTCTCCGATTACGAGTCTGACGTACACATCACCCCGATCGGCAAGGGCGGAACGGTCCCGGAATCCATAGATGTGGTGGTGAACACGGGCACGATGAACGGGGGCAACCTGCCTCCCACACTCAGCATCAATGCCTCCTCCACCAGCGTCACGACAGGGACCGCGGTCGCGCTCATAGCCACGGCTTCTGATCCCAACGGGGATCCCCTGGCGTATTCCTGGGAATACGGTGATGCCACCAACTCTTTCAGCACCAACAACAGTGCTTCGCAGTCAAAGTCCTTCAGCTCAGCGGGGCGCTATACGGTGCGATGCACGGTAAGCGACATGAAGGGCGGCAGCACGATGCGCAGCCTGCTGATCACTGTGGGCGGCAGTGTCGCCCCGATCATCTCAGGCACCGTTCTGGATGCCCTGGGAAATCCAATCGCCAATGCCAGGGTGCACAACGGACTCACCCTCGCCAGCTACCGAGGTAGCTTCACAGACTCCGCAGGCGCCTACACGGTAACCAACATCGGCACCACCACGCCCCTGACAGTGGTCAAGGAAGGGTGGACCTTCACGGTGCCACCAGATGGGCCTGTGCAAAACTTCACCGGTACTGAGGGGGGCGTGCAACTGACGATTCAAGCCATCGACTCTGATGCTGGAGAAGGCGGCAACACCGGAGTGTTTGGCATCAGCCGTACGGGTGCTACGACGACCGCACTGACCGTGTACGCAGACTTCGCGGGTACTGCCTCGTTGGGCGGCGACTATACGCTTGCTCCGGCAGCCGTTACTACGGCCTCTCCTTTGGAAACCTTCACCATTCCCATCGGCAGCAGCTTTCTGGACATCACGGTCAACGTCACGGAAGACAGCAACCAGGAAGGCCCTGAGACGGTTGTCATGGCCCTCATCAATGGCAGCAATTCCTATGTCATTCGCGGCCCTCAGACCGCCCAGGTGAACATCAGTGACAATGACACCAGCCTTCCCCAGGTCTCGCTGGAGGTGGTCGATGCTGAAGCCACCGAGAATGTCCCGGCGGACAAGGCCTCCTTCCGGGTGTCGCGCACCGGTAGTACATCGAACCCGCTGACGGTGAACTTTACCGTCGATGCCTCTCTGGGAACGGCGGTCAACGGCACCGACTATGCAAGCTTGGGCACCAGTGTCGTCATTCCGGCGGGGGCTGCCTCCGCCTTGCTGCAGGTCAGTCCCTTGGATGACAGTCTCGTAGAGGGCATGGAGGTGGTGACGGTCACGCTTGCCAACAGCAGCGCGTATGTCCGCAGTGCCTTGCAGTCCGGTTCGGTAAAGATCAATGACGACGACATTGCCACCGTCAGCCTGGCTGTCACCGACAATACAGCCAGTGAGAATGGTGACCCGGCCCGGTTCACCATTACTCGCACCGGTGATCTTGCGA
>JBGGMQ010000265.1:0-5215 GCA_041287975.1 Verrucomicrobium sp.
GCAATGTCACTCATTGACGACGACGCAAGCCCCCGGAAAAAGCGGACTGGCGAACTGAAAACAGGATCCGCCTTTGCACCCCTAGGCTCCCGCCCCTCGGCCGCCAAGCTCCCCCCCAAGCCCAGCGCACCTGCGGCCAACGAGCCTCCCAAGAAGACGCTCGACCAGGTGAAAGCTGAGGCTCTCTCCCTCTTTGATGAGGTGGAGAAGAAGGAAGCCCGTCGTGCCCGCCGCGCCGAGGAAGGTCCGGATGAACCCGTGCGTCAGACGCCACTGGTCACCTCTGCCAGCGTGCTGCCTCCCATTTCTCTTCTGCGCCATGAGGAGCCTGCCGTTCTTCCGGTCACTCGGGTGATTGCGACCCCTCCTTCCCAAGTTGCTCCTCCTGCCCCGGTGGAAGCGGAAGTGGAAGCGCCAGCCCCTGTTTCAGAGGCTGCTGAGGATCCGGCAGAAGCCAAGATCATCCATCTCAAGCCCCCGATCATCGTCAAAGAGCTCTCCGAGCGGATGGGGCTGAAGGTTTTCCAGGTCATCAAGGACCTGATCGAATTCAAAGTGTTTGGCAAGGCGGACACCGCCATTGAGCCGGACATCGCCGCCAAGGTATGCGAGAAGCATGGCTTCGTCTTTGAGAAGGAGAAGCGCGAAAAAGGCGCTGGCATCCACAAGGTGGAAGAGAAGATCGAGGAACCACCACCGCCGCCGCCTCCCAAGGCAGAGGAGAAGGATGTGTTCGAGCTTCGCGCTCCTATCATCACTTTCATGGGTCACGTCGACCACGGGAAGACCTCTCTCATGGATGCGGTCCGCAAGTCCAACGTCACCACGGGTGAGGCTGGCGGCATCACGCAGCACATCGGTGCATACAGCGTGACGTACAACGACCGTCCGATCACTTTCATTGACACCCCAGGTCACGCCGCATTCTCTGAGATGCGTGCTCGTGGTGCCAACGTCACCGACATCGTCGTGCTCGTGGTCGCAGCGGATGACGGCTTCATGCCGCAGACCGTGGAGGCTCTGAACCATGCCAAGGCCGCTGGCGTCACCATCATGGTGGCGATCAACAAGTGCGACCTGCCTTCCGCCAACCCGATGCGGGTGAAGCAGCAACTTCAGGAAAAGGGCTTCATGCCCGTCGAGTGGGGTGGCGAAACGGAAGTGCTCGAAGTTTCCGCCACAAAGGGGATCGGCATCGACAACTTGCTGGAGACGATGTCTCTGCAGGCGGAAGTGCTCGACCTTCGTGCCAACTCCAAAGCGCCCATGCGTGCCACGATCATTGAGGCTCGTATGGAGTCCGGTCGCGGACCGATGGCTACTGTGATTGTGCAGAACGGCACGCTCCGTGTGGGTGAGCCCTTCATCTGCGGTCCTTTCTTTGGGAAGGTGAAGAACCTCATCAACGACCGCGGCCAGATTATCAAAGAGGTCAAACCCGGCATGCCTGCTGAGGTGGTCGGATTCAACGGTCTGCCCAATGTCGGCGATGAAGTCGTCGAAATGGACAGCGAGCGCAGCGCCAAAAAGCTGAGCGAAGAGCGCCAGGAGGAGATTCGCCAGAAGAAGCTCGCCGCTCCGCGTCGCAGTACTTTGGAAGCCCTCTTTGCGAACATCGAAGACGGTGCCAAGAAGACCCTTAAGCTCATCCTCAAATCGGATGTGCAGGGTTCTCTGGAAGCCATCACGAAGACGCTCATGGAGATCAAGAGCGACAAGGCCAAGGTGCAGATCCTGCACAGTGCGGCCGGCCCGATCTCTGAAAGCGACATCCTGCTGGCCAGTGCTTCCGATGCCGTGGTCATTGGCTTCAACGTCAAGGTGGAGTCCACCGCAGTTTCCGTCGCCAGACGCGAAGGCGTGCAGGTCAAGCTCTTCAGTATCATCTACGAACTGCTCGATCAGATGAAGGAGGCCATGCTCGGCCTGCTTGATCCTGAGACGCGCGAAAAGGTGCTCGGTCACGCCAAGGTCAAGGTGGTCTTCAAGCTTACCCGCGGCCGCGTCGCTGGTTGTGTGGTCACCGATGGTCTGTTGAACCGCAAGGCTCGTGCCCGCGTCATCCGCGGCAACCAGCCTGTGTACGACGGCTCCATGGACACACTTCGTCGCTTCCACGAGGAAGTGCCCGAGGTCCGCAATGGTCTCGAGTGCGGTGTCCGTCTCGGCGGTTACCAGGAGTACGAAGAGGACGATGTTATCGAGTGCTACGAGCTCGAGAAGATCCAGCAGACTCTCTAACGGCCTTCCGAACCCTCTCGCTGAACGCGGGTTGCGGCATCACAATGGGCTTCCAAAGCCTGGGATGACGCGACCCCGCCTCCCTCAGCCACATCTCACCAGTCTACCGTCATGAATCACCGCATCTCGCGCGTCAAGGAACTCATCAAGCGCGAGCTGGGCACGATCCTTGAGCGCAACTTCACCTTCAACGGCTCCCTTGTGACCATTCACGATGTGGACGTCACCCCGGATCTCAAGCAATGCTTCGTGTACGTGGGCATCCTGGGCAAGGAACACGCTGCGCCGAACATCATCCGCAAGTTGAATGAAGGGCGCGGTATGATTCAGCGTGACCTGTACAAGCGGGTGATTCTTAAGAGCTCACCCAGTCTGACCTTCAAGTTCGACAACTCCATCGAGCGTGGGGTGCGCATTCTGAGTTTGATCGAAAATCTTCCCGAGCCGCTTCCTGATCTCGAGCCGGATGCCGGACAGGAGCCCAGCGAGGAGGACAAGAACGCGGTGAAAGATGAGGACCTGCCAGGGGACGACGAGGGTGATGGGACGGATGTCCCGGACAAGCCTGCCCCCCAACCCCGTCTCCCTCGCTAAGCAGAGGAGTCGGCGAAGCGGCCAGGGCATGTCAGGACACCCGGCTCTTGATTGGGTGGTTTCCACCGCTAATCTGCGGACCTGCCCCTGACCTCACTTTCCATGAACGACAGTCTCGCTCACATCGGTTCCGTGCTTCGCGATGCCTCGCGGATCGCCATTGCGTGTCACGTGCGGCCTGATGGTGATGCCATTGGCAGCATTGTCGGTCTGGGGCGCAGTTTGCAACTTGCGGGCAAGGCGGTCTACATCCTGTCTGAAGATGGCGTGCCGCTGAATCTGACCTTCCTCCCTGGAAGCGCGCTGGTGGAAACCTCCCGTGCGGTGCCGCTGGAGCTGGATGTGGCCGTGGCGCTGGACACCGCGGCGAAAGACCGTCTGGGGGAACGCACGCTGGAGGCGTTCTCGAAAGCGCCGATCCTGGTGAACATCGATCACCACGGGACGAATCCCCGGTACGGTCATCTCAATCACATCGACACCGCTGCGCCTGCGGCGGGCCAGCTTGTGTATGAGCTTCTGCAAGTGATGCAGACGCCCATGGATGACATGGTGCGGGAGAATCTTTTCACAGCCATCAGCACGGACACGGGTTCGTTCCAATACAGTAGCACCAATCCGCGCACGCATCGCATCGTGGCGGAGATGATGGAGGCGGGGCTGAATACTGCGGACCTGGCCACCAAGCTCTACCAGACCCATCCTCTGCGCCGTGTGCTCCTGCAGAAGGCCTTGCTGAATGAGATGAAGTTCACCTGCGACCAGCAGGTGGCGAGCTGGTGCCTCACACAGAAGCTGCAGAATGAGGTGCAGGTGCAGCCCGGAGACACCGAGGGGCTCATCGACGTCATGCGCTCCATTGAGGGTGTGGTGGCCGCAGTGGTGTTTGAAGAATTGCCCGATGGTCGCGTCCGCGCCAGCTCCCGGTCCAAAGACGCCAGAGTCAATGTCTCGCGCGTTTGCGCGGAGTTTGGCGGCGGTGGTCATGTCATGGCCGCTGGAGCGCGCCTTCCCGGCCCTATCGCAGAAGCAGAGTCACGTTTCCTTGAAGTACTGAAGAATGAAATCGAACGAACCGGTTAGCGGAGTCCTCCTCGTAGACAAATCGCCCGACATGACCTCCCACGATGTCGTGGCTGTGGCACGTCGCTGCGTAAACATGAAAAAGATCGGCCATTGTGGCACGCTCGACCCCATGGCGACGGGGATGCTCATTTTGGTGCTGGGCAATGCCACGCGCATGTCTGACCTGCTCATGAGTGAGGAGAAGGAGTACACGGGCACGCTGCGCCTGGGCTCCACCACCTCCACCCAGGACCGCGAAGGGGAAGTGATCGAGGAGAAGGAAGTGCCTGCCCTGACAGGGGAGCAGATCAAGGCTGCCTTCGAATCCATGCGTGGGGATTTCTACCAGATGCCGCCGATGGTTTCCGCCATCAAGAAAGACGGTGTGCCTCTCTACAAGCTCGCCCGCCAGGGCAAGGTGATTGAGCGTGATCCCCGCCTCGTGCACGTTTTTGACTATGAAATTACCCGGGTGGCTCTGCCAGAGATCGACTTCCGTGTGGTTTGCACGAAGGGGTTCTATGTACGCACCTATGCGCATGACATCGGCCAGCACCTGGGCTGTGGCGCCCACCTGAGCGCCCTGCGTCGCACGCGCTCCGGGCATTTCACCTTCCAGCCTGGAAAGTTCACCAACTTTGATGCGTTGAAGCAAGGTCGCCGGGATGAAGTGCTGGATGCGATGTACTCGCTGTATGAAGTGTCCAAGCTGCGGGGGGCGTAGTGGGGCCAAGAGTGAAAAGTTAAGAGTGATAAGTGAAAAGTCCTCTCAGCTAACGCCTAACGTTTAACTCTTAACCCCTAATCTCCACTCAATGCCCATCCACTCCTCCATTGCCGAGCTTGCGACCCTGCGGGGTCCCGTGGCGCTGGCGATTGGAGTGTTCGACGGAGTGCATTTGGGTCACCTGGAGGTGATCCGGGCGGCGCAGGACTATGCGGCGGTGCACCATGGTACGGTGGTGGTGATGACGTTTGATCCGCATCCGCTGAGGGTCCTGCGGCCAGATCTGGCCCCGCGTCTGTTGTGCAGTACCCGGCACAAGCTGGCGATCCTGGAGCAGGCGGGAGTGACGGATGTGCTGATTTGCAAATTCACACCCGAGTTTGCCCGGACGGATGCTGCCACGTTTGTTTCCGAGCTCTCGCAGAGCTGCCAGCCCCTGGGGTTCATCTCCGTAGGCTATACCTGGAGCTTCGGCAAAGGCCGGGGAGGGGACATCCACCAGCTCATGGAATTGGGGAAGGAGCACGGTTTCGGCGTCTACGGGGTGCCGGAGGTGAAAATTGGCGATGAAGTGGTCAGCAGCACCTT
>JBGGMQ010000266.1:0-6643 GCA_041287975.1 Verrucomicrobium sp.
GATAGTTTTGTGTTCTTTGATGACAACCCGGCCGAGCGGGAGCGCATGAAGGCGGAGCTGCCTGAGGTGGTGGTGGTGGAAGTTCCCACGGATCCGGACCTCTATATCCGGGCGCTCCATGAATCGCTTGCGTTTGAGACCACGGACATCACCTCCGCAGACTCTGATCGGGCCAGCAAGTATGTGGCGGAGAACTCCCGTCGTGCGGCCCAGGAGTTTGCCGCCAGTCCCGAGGCTTATCTGGCCTCGCTGGAGATGAAGGCGGAGGTGCAGAAGATCTCCGCCGCCAGTCTTGATCGCGTGGTGGATCTGATCACGAAGACCAACCAGTTCAACCTGACCACGCGACGTCATTCTCGTGCGGCTGTCGAAGAGATGGTGGCTCACGATCGTGCTGTGAGTTTTGCGGTCGGCCTGGTGGACAAATTTGGTGACTATGGTCTGGTCGGGGTGGTGCTGGGTGTGCCTGCGGATGAGCAAACACTGAAACTCGACACCTGGCTGATGAGCTGCCGGGCCATGGGCAGGACTGTGGAGCACTTCACGATGAACGAGATAGCCCGGCAGGCCAAGGCTCTGGACTATGATCGAATTCTTGGTGAATACCAGCCCACGGCCAAAAATGTGCCGGTGCAGTTTTTGCTAAGGGACATGGGCTTCGAGGCTCAGAGCCAGGGCGAGGGCACCTATGTTCTGAAAGTTTTTTCATATTCCGATTTGCCAACGCAGGTTTCCTGAGTTCAAGCACCTGCGATGTTTTTGACTGCCATGATGACTCCGCCGTGAAGCCCTGATAGGCGCTTCACATCGCTGAAGTGCACCGCCTCTAGGATAGGCCCCTGCCATGTACGCAGGGGTGCGGTGTCTTTTGCCTCGACCGAGTTCTTCATGTTCCGCTGATGCTGTTCAATTCTCCTGCGTTCGTCGTTTTTTTTCTCGTTGTCTTTGCAGTCTACTGGATGCTGGCCTTTCGCTGGCAGAACTGGTTTCTCCTTGCGGCTAGTTACCTCTTTTACGGGTGGTGGGGCTTCACCGCGCCTGGGTTGCAAGGTTATGAGAGGGTGCTGCCGCTGGCGCTTCTCATCATCTCCACTCTGGCCACTCATTTGTGTGCACGGGCACTCTACCCGCTGCCGGAGGAGTCCAAGCGCAGACGGGTCATTTTCTGGCTGGGGGTGGGTATCAATGTGGGGCTGCTCGGGTACTTCAAGTACCGCGGATTCTTCATGGAGAACGTGGAGGCCCTGGCCAGCCAGATTGGCTGGCATCTCACTCCCGTGGAGCGCCACTTCTTGCTGCCAGCGGGTATCAGCTTTTACACGTTCCAAGGGTTGTCGTACTTGATCGACGTGGATGGAGGATCGCAGAAGCCCCCGGAGCGCATCTGGGATTTCGCGTTGTTCCACGCGTACTTTCCGCAGTTGGTCGCAGGGCCCATTGAGCGTACTCCGAACCTGCTGCCGCAGTTGATGAAGCCGCGGACACTGGTGCCGGAGAAGTTCTGGAGCGGTCTGCAACTCATCATCATCGGCTACGTGAAGAAGGTCGCCATCGCAGATGGCATCGCGCCCATGACGGCGGAGGCCTTTGGTCCGCTGAATCATCAGACGGGTTTGGGTCTGTTGCTGGGGGTGTACCTGTTTGCCCTTCAGATCTACGGGGATTTCTCGGGCTACAGTGACATCGCGCGTGGGATCAGCCGGCTGATGGGCATTGAGCTCATGATTAACTTCCGCCAGCCCTACTTCTCGCGGAACATCACAGAGTTCTGGGAGCGGTGGCACATCTCCCTTTCCAGCTGGCTGCGGGACTACGTGTTTGTGCCGCTGTGCCGGACCCTTCGCGGGAAGAAGTGGGTGCAGGTGAACCTTTTCATCACCATGCTTCTGTCCGGCATCTGGCACGGGGCCTCGTGGAACTTTGTCGTGTGGGGGATGCTGCTGGGGACCATGCTTGTCATCCACAAGCTCTGGGCAGGGCCCAAGGCGGGGAAACACCCGCACCGGCCGCATACACTGCGGGCGTGGGCTGTGCAACTGGCGGGGATGGCGCTCACCTTCCACGCGGTGTGCCTCACGCTGATCCTGGTGAAAACCCAGAGCATCGGCCAGGCTTGGCAGCACTTCGCCGGGATTTTCACCCGGGGTGCCGCAGCTTCGGACACCATCGCCGGGGTGTACGTGTTCTTCTACGGGCTCATCGTCGTCCTGCTGGATTTTCCCTGCTGGTGGAATGACCGGGAGCGGCCTGTGGCGGATGATTCTCCCTCCTGGCTCCGCGGGCTCGTCTTCGGCCTTTTGCTCCTTTTGCTGACCTTCCTGGGCGAAATGACAGGAGTCTCGTTTGTTTATTTCCAATTTTAGGCGTTGTTGGAGGTTCCCTTTTTAACCCTTCAGCCTCCTCAGGCAGCACCTATCACCATGGATATTTCCACAGAAGTCCGGCGCCGGCGCACCTTCGCCATCATCTCTCACCCTGACGCTGGCAAGACCACGCTCACGGAGAAGCTCCTCCTTTATGGGGGTGCGGTGCAGCTGGCGGGATCGGTGACGGCGCGCAAAAATCAGCGCTCGACGACCTCGGACTGGATGGAACTTGAGAAGCAGCGTGGGATTTCGGTCAGTTCCACAGTGCTGCAGTTTGAGTACAAGGACTGTGTGGTAAACCTTCTGGACACCCCGGGTCACAAGGACTTCTCCGAGGATACTTACCGGGTGCTCACGGCCGTGGACGCGGCCATCATGGTGGTGGATGCAGGAAAGGGTATCGAAACCCAGACGCGCAAACTCTTTGAGGTCTGCCGGAAGCGTGGGGTGCCGATCTTCACCTTCATGAACAAGCTGGACCGCCCTGCCCGCGATCCACTTGAGCTGCTGGATGAGCTGGAGACGGTGCTCGGCATCGGGGCGTGTGCGCAGAACTGGCCTCTGGGCCTGGGTCCCCTCTTCCGCGGTCTCTATGATCGCCGCGACTCCAGCGTGCATCTTTTCCAGCGTACCGCAGGTGGTGCCTATCGTGCTCCAGAAAGCGTGGGCGGCCTCGACGATGAATTTGTAAAAGCGAACGTCGATGAAATCGCCCTCCAGCAGTCCAAAGAAGAGCTGGAGATGCTCGATGGTGCAGGGCACGATTTTGACATGGAAAAGGTTGCCAAAGGGGAGCTGACGCCGGTGTTCTTCGGCAGCGCCAGCAACAACTTTGGCGTGCAGTTGCTGCTGGATGCGTTCCTGGAAATGTCGCCTCCGCCCACACCGCGCGAGGCCAACGGGCAGGAGATCGCACCGGATTCGCCTTCGTTTTCCGCCTTCGTGTTCAAGATCCAGGCCAACATGGATCCGCGGCACCGCGACCGTATTTACTTCATCCGTATTGTCTCAGGAGTCTTCCGTCGGGACATGGTGGTGAACAACCCCCGTACTGGTCTGCGTGTTCGTCTGGCCAACTCCCAGCGTCTCTTCGCCCGGGAGCGTGAGACGCTGGACGAAGCCTTCGCTGGCGACGTCATCGGCATCGTGGGGAACTATGATCTGATGATCGGTGACACCCTTGCGGAGGATGCGAAGCTGAGGTTCGATGTCATGCCTCGCTTTGTGCCGGAGTGCTTCGCCTATCTGCATGGAGACTCACCCGCCACCTACAAGCGCTTCCGTGAAGGTCTGCACCAACTCCTGCAAGAGGGGGTGATCCAGCAGTTCCACCAGCCCGGATCCGTGCAGCGTGTGCCGCTGCTGGGAGCCGTCGGTCCCCTCCAGTTTGAGGTGGTGAAACACCGTCTCCAGTCGGAATACAACGCCGAGTCCCGCCTGGAGAATGCCTCCTGGCAAGTGGTGCGCTGGGTGCGCCGCAAGGACGATGCCCCCTGGTCTGATGAGGAGGTGAACCTGCCTCGTGAGACAGGCCTTGCCCGGGATGAACTAGACCGGCCAGTGCTGCTTATTTCGGATCCCTGGTATCTCGGAACATTCACCAACCGCAATCCTGACATCGAACTCTCGGAGGCTCCTTATGGCAAGGAGTCGGATTCCGAGGCTACGGTGACCTCCTGAGCCCGTCGTCACTCCCACCTATGAACGTCTCCACCCCGTCTGAATCGTCGTCCCCAGTCGTTCCCGTTCGCGGGCTGAAAAAGTGGGTGGGTGCAGCGGGGGTGATCGCCGCATTGATGCTGGTGGGAGGGCGGCTGGCGCTGGAACCTTTGCGTGAGATTCCTCACTTTGATGACCGCTCCATGGACGCCTACAGTGCCGTGGAACGCTTTGGATTGCGGGAAGGGGATCCCACTTCTGAGATCGCCTTCTTTGGCAGCAGCCAGACAGTGTGGGGCATCATTCCGAAAGTGGTCGCTGCCGGGGTAGGAGAGGAGCCCGCTCACATCCACAATTTGGGATTGCCTTCAGGCACCCCGTTTGACATGTGGAATCTTGTCCGGCGGAATCCGCAACGATTTGAGAAACTCCGTCTGGCAGTGGTGGAGGTGAACCCCACGATGCTCAGCCAGAACCGCGAAGAGGATCCCCGGCTGAAGTTCTCCATGAGCCAGCATGCCACCCTCGCGCAACGGCTCATGATCAAGCACCGCCCAGCGCGCATGGAAATGGTGGCAGAGTGGGGGGTACCGTTGCTCTCCATCCGGCAGAACCTCCGGAGTGTCTTCTTGAATGTGCTGCAACCGGAGCCTGGCAATCCCATCTACTCCTTTGTGGATCAGCGTCGTTTCCCTGCGGCAGACTGGCATTGTGGAGTGGAGGGGCAGCTACGAGCCCGGCACCTCGTGCCGCCAGATGTCGCGGCCCGGCGTATGATTGGCAAGGGCGTGTGGCGGCTGTCCGAGCTGCAGAATGATGCCATGCATCGCCTGCTTGCCTGGCTGGAAGAGCGAAAGATCCCCGTCTTCATTCACCAGTTTCCCCTCCATCCCGAAGTGGTGAGGGTCATTGCAGAAGAGCCGGACGTAGCGCGATGCTACAAGCAGTACTCCTCCTATGTCGAGTCCCTGCGGCCTCATGCCGCTTCAATGCATCGCATTCTGGATCCTGCGGAATGCGGTGCCACAGCGGAAGGGATGGCAGACCGCATGCACCTGAATGAGATTGGGGCGGGATTCTACTCGATGTATCTGGCAGAGAAAATCCAGCCTTTTGCCTTGCCTGACCCTGGCAAGAGGGAGGGCTGATCCTGTCGTCGGCGGGATCGCCGCGCACTTCTGCTGGATTTTGCGCCGCTCGCGCTTATTTTGCACTCACTGTACCGCATGGCAGAAGCCAATTCCCATCCAGCACCTGAATCCAATGCTGCCGCACTGGCGGGCAAAGGCGTGTCGAGCTGGTTTGGCTCCGGGGCCGTGGTCGCAGTGATCGTCCTCATCCTGGGACGTTTGGCCCTCGAACCCCTGCGCAGTCTGCCGCACTTCGATGTCCATGGGATGGATGCTTACGGGGCGGTGGAGACTTATGTGCTTAAGAACAGGACCAGTCATGCTCCTGTGGAGGTGGCCTGTTTTGGCAGCAGCCAGAGCGTCTTCGGCATCCTGCCCGAGGAGGTCGCTCACGGTCTGGGTGAGCCCGAGGACCGAGTGTTGAACCTGGGCACGGCGGGTGGGACACCCTTCGACATGTGGAGCCTCGTCCGGCGCAATCCTGAGCGGTTCAAGGATCTGCATCTGGCCGTGGTAGAGATTAATCCCTTCGTCCTGAACAAAGGGTTGGAGAACGATGACCGACTGCTCCTGAGCATCAGCCAGAAGGCCAGTCTGGAAGAGCGGCTGATGATCTCGAATCGGCCCATGCGTTGCCGGCAGGTGGCGGATCTGGTTGTGCCGCTCTATTCTGTGCGTCGGTCATTGCGGTCCCTTTTCCTCAACATTCTGGACCCCAGCCCGGGCAACGATGTTTGCCCCTGCCCCGAGCAGCGCATTCATCCAGCAGCCGGTTGGGCTGTGGACAAAGCGTCCAATCGCAAGGACCGCGAGCGTCAGACCACCTCGGCCCAAACCGTGGCCAAGCGTTTCTTCGGCACCTGGAAAGTTTCGCACCTGCAGGATGAATCCCTCCGGCATCTGCTGGCTTGGTTTCACGAGCATCACGTCCCGGTAGTGCTGCACCAGATGCCCATTCATCCAGAGGTCGCTCACATTATTGAGAGTGAGCCCAAGTTTCACAAGAACTACGTCTCCTTCTCTCAGTACATTGAGTCCCTCTCGCCCTCCCCTGCAGCCGTGATTCGCATCATGGGCACTGCCGATTGCGGAGCCTCAGAAAGCGACCTCGCGGATCGCACCCACCTTAACCAGTTGGGCGCAGGCATCTATTCACGATTCCTGGCGGAGAAGATCAAGACAGGGCCGGTCGGTCCGCTGGTGGTGCCGCAGGGAGGGTAGGCTTTTGTTCTCTGACAGTTAGCATTCACTTTCTCGTATAGAGTATGGATGAAACGCTTTGATGTGCCGCTGGTTGTTGCTGCCGTGTGGACGTTGACTGTGGCCCCCGGCGGGCTCACTGCGGCAGAGCCGAAAGTGCTGCGTAGGATTGCTGATTTTGAGCAAGGACAGACACAGGCAAATGCTATCGTATTCTGGCGGTGGCAGCCTGAAGAGAAACAGCAGGCCACACTCTACAGCCAGATAGCACTGGCAGATGTTGGTGGA
>JBGGMQ010000267.1:0-2866 GCA_041287975.1 Verrucomicrobium sp.
CCCTGGCCGTGGCGGATATGCGGGGAGGGGACAGAGAGGGGGCGGAGGAGTGCGTGGAGGAATGCCTGGAACTGGAGCCGCAGAGGAGGGAGGAGGTTTTTAAATTAGGAATTAGGAATTAGGAATGATGAATTAGGAATGGGTTGAGATGGGTGGAATGGGCGTTGGGGGTGGAGAGGGAGTAGAAATTATAAATTATAAATTATAAATTATAGATGGCCTGAGGGTCAGGGGTGGATGGAACATGTTTGACCACAGAGAACACGGAGGAATGCGATTCAACTGGGAATTAGGATTGGATGCCACGGGAGGGACCCGGTGCCGGGGATGGCGAGAGGGATTAAGGAAATATTGTGAGTTACACCAGGTGGTGGAGACGTTTGGGCAGGGCGGACTTTGGTTCCTTGTGAGGGGTCTGGAAATGGTCGGGCGGGGGATGGGTTTAAGGAAATAGGATGGCTGTAAGATTTGGGCGGGGCGGAAAAAAAGAAGGGCCGGATTGTATCAAACAATCCGGCCCGGGGATGGGTTATAGGAAACTGGGTTTCCTGCTTGAACCAGAGGTCCGGTCAGAACATGCCGAGGACCTTGGCGATGACGACGTCAGGGTAGGGGAGCTGGAGCTTCTCGATGGGAGGGCTGTAGAAGGCCGGGGAATCGAGGGAGCTGACACGCTGCACGGGGGCATCGAGGTCATCGAAGCAATGCAGGGAGATGCTGGCGGCGATCTGGGAGCTCACGGCGCAGAAGGGCTTGTTCTCATCCACGCACACGGCGCGGTGGGTCTTCCGGACGGATTCGAAGATCGTGTCTTCATCAAGCGGGCGGATGGTGCGGAGGTCGACGACCTCGGCGCTGATGCCGTGTTCTTCCTCAAGGATCCTGGCGGCCTCAAGGCAGGTGAGGACGGCGCGGCCGTGGCAGATGAGGGAGACATCGGTGCCTTCACGCTTCACATCGGCGACGCCGAGGGGAATGAAGAGTTCGCCATCGGGGAGTTCGGAGTTTTCCGGCACCTCCCACTCCTGGCCGTAGAGGACGGTGCTCTCCATGAACATGACGGGGTCATTGTCACGGATGGCAGCCTTCATGAGGCCTTTGGCATCGTAAGCGTTAGAGGGGCAGACGCACTTCATGCCTGGGAAGGAGGCCATGATGTTTTCCGGGGTGTGGGAGTGGGTGGCACCGACACTGGTGCCGCCGTTCGCAGGGCCGCGGAGAACGATGGGGCAGTTGATCAAACCACCGGACATGTAACGAACCATGCCGGCGTTGTTGATGATCTGATCCCAAGCGACGGTGTAGAAGCTCCAGAACATGAGCTCCATGACGGGGCGGAGACCGAGCATGGAAGCACCGACGCCCATGCCGATGAAACCGGACTCACTGATGGGGGTGTCAACGATGCGCTTGTCACCCCATTTGGCCCAGAGGCCTTCGGTGACTTTGTAAGCGCCATTGTACTGGGCGACTTCTTCACCCATGAGGACGACCATGGGATCGCGAGCGAGTTCTTCGTCGAAGGCTTCACGGAGAGCGTGGCGGTAAGAGAGACGACGCATGTCTGCTTAAGGAAGAAAAGATTGGAGAGGGGAGGGAGACTGGAACCGAAACTGGAGGGAGCTCAGATTAGGTTAGTCGTTGAAGAAGTGACGGCCGGTCTGGCCCGCTTCCGTTTTGTTGTCCACTTCCCAGTAGACGTCATCGAAGATCTCGGAGGGATCAGGGTAGGGGCTGCTGTCCGCAAACTCAGCCGAAGCTTCGGCTTCTTTGAAAGCAGCCTGGTCGATCGCCTTGGCTTGGGCTTCATCGAGCACACCTTCGCGGAGAAGGTGATCGCGCCAGATGTTGATGGGATCGTGCTCGCGTTCGTAGCGTTCGATCTCTTCCTTGGTGCGATACTTCTTGTGGTTCGCATCTGCCACGGAGTGACCGGTGTAGCGGTAGGTGGCGATTTCGAGGAGGGTGGGCTTGCTCTCCTTGTGCGCGCGCTCGATGGCGGTGGCGACTCCGGCGCGGACTTCGTAGATGTCCTCACCATTGAACTGGGCCCAGGCCATGTCATAAGCGACGGCGCGCTCGGCAAGGCAGGAGGGGTAGGCGCTGGAGCGCTTCTGGCTGGTGCCCATGGAGTAGCCGTTGTTTTCAATGATGAAAACGACGGGCAGCTCGAAAAGGGCGGCGAGGTTCAATGCTTCATGGAAGGCACCCTGGTTGACGGCACCATCGCCCATGAAAGTCATGGCGCAGCCAGTGAGGCCTTTGTACTTGAGGCCGTAAGCGAGGCCGGTCCCGAGGGGGGTCTGACCGCCGACAATGCCGTGGCCGCCCCAGTAATTCTTGTCGGGAGCGAAGTAGTGCATGGAACCGCCCTTGCCTTTGGAGCAGCCGGTCTTTTTCCCGTAGAGTTCGGCCATGCATTCGTTCATGCCCATGCCGACGGCGAGGGCGTGACCGTGATCGCGGTAGGCCGTGATCATGTGGTCGTTCTCACCCATCAGGGAGGCGCAGCCGACGGCGACGGACTCCTGACCGATGTAGAGATGGAGGAAGCCCCCCATCTTGTCCGCGTTGTAGAACTTGAGGGCGATCTGTTCAAAACGACGGATACGGCAGATATCCGTGTAGATCTTGATCTTTTGCTCCGCCGACATCGAGGCGTTGATAGGAGCGTCCGCGTGTTTGAGAGGGGCTGTAGCGGTCTTGGCCATGGGTGGTAAGAGAGAGCGCGAAGTGTACCGAGGAAGGGGGGGATGGCAAGGAAAGTCAGTGCGTCAGTGCGTCAGTGCGTCGGTGCGTCGGTGCGTCGGTGCGTCGGTGCGTCGGTGCGTCGGTGCGTCGGTGCGTCGGTGCGTCGGTGCGTCGG
>JBGGMQ010000268.1:0-2645 GCA_041287975.1 Verrucomicrobium sp.
TCCTCTCCAATCAAGTGGACTTCGAAGGACGTCCCCCTACGGAAAATGATGTGCTGCGAGTCGGCATGATCGACACCAAAGAGGGTGACAAATGGACCGAACTCGGCACCACCACGGCCTGGGGCTGGCAGCAGGGATGCATGCTCCAGTGGATTCCCGGCAGCGAGAGCAAGGTGATCTGGAATGATCGCGAGGGCGGGAAGTACGTAAGCCGCATCCTTGATGTGAAGACCGGAGAGAAGCGGACACTCCCCCACCCTGTGTACACGATCAGCCCTGATGGGAAGTGGGCAGTCACACCGGACTTCGCCCGCATCGACTACTGCCGCAGCGGCTACGGATACCCCGGCATCACCGACCCCTGCTCCACGGAGAAAGCGCCCGCCAAGAGCGGTATCTGGCGCATGAACCTGGAGACGGGCGAGACCCAGCTCATCTTCTCCATCGCGGATGCCGTCGCCATCCCCCACCCCGAGCTGGATCTCACTCAGTTCTGGAACTGGTTCAACCACCTGCTCATTTCTCCAGATGGGAAGCGCCTCATCTTCCTCCATCGCTGGCGGGAGCGGGTGGACGTGCCTCGCGAGCAAAAGGCGGGCGGGTTCAAAACGCGCATGTTTACCATCAATCTGGATGGGTCAGAGCCATTCATCCTGGAGCCAAGCGGAGTGGTAAGCCACTTCATCTGGCGTGATCCTGAGCACCTCGTGGCCTGGGCCAAACCCAATGCTGAGCCTGAGGCACGGGTGGTCGTCTACAAGGACAAGACTCGGGAATACACGAAACTCGGTGAAAAGCAGATCATCGTAGACGGGCACATGACCTATCTGCCTCATCTGAACAACGAGTGGCTGCTCTGCGACACCTACCCGGATCCCGTACGCAGACTCCAGACGCCCTTCCTCTATCACATTCCCACGGACAGGAAGATCCCGCTGGGACACTTCTTTGAGCCTCGCGAGTACAAGGGCGAGTTTCGCTGCGACACCCACCCTCGCTTCAGCCGGGACGGCAAAAAGGTCATCATCGACTCCGTCCACGGGGGCAACGGGCGGCAAGTCTACCTCATCGACATCTCCATGATCATTGCGAAGAGCTGAGCCCGACGCCAAGATGTATCCCATATAGAGAATTTCACTTTCCAGAATCAGATTTTCCCCTATAAATCGTCCAAAAACGAGAATGGGGGTAAGAAAGCGATTTCGGACATTGTGTCCATCTTTTAGAGGCGGCGACACTCTCGTGGCAAGCTTTGGCCTACCGCTGGCGAGCCAGGGAGCAGGCCAATTCCTCGAACTTGGAAAAACCGGAGCCCGCCACACCTCCGAAGTAAGAGGTACGGTAGCTGCGCTTGGCGTCTGCCCCGTTCTCAGCAGTCGCTTCCTCTCCGCATTGTCAGATTTCCCTTGATGAAAAACCTCCGCTGGCGCTTCACTGTTTTCCTTTCGGGCATCATTTTCCTCGCTGCGTTTCTTTTCAGCGAGGTATTGCTGCGTCTAGGGAGCGTGGATGATCCGGAGCAAATCTCTTGGGCTATGGGACACCACCTGTCCCACTGGGCACTGCTCCTGGTATTGGGGGCCTTCACGCATGCAGTGTTCATCTTCGGACCTCTGCAGCTTCCTTTCATCGCGGTGTGGATGCGGCGGCAGCCACCATCTCCGCTCGCTCAGTCCGCGATTCTCATTCTTCCAACTCTCGTCATCTCCGGTGCCCTGGCTGCCTACACATGGGCTCATCGACCCGACTCCAAAGGCCTCTTCACCGACCAGCTGAAAAGGCCAATCCCTCCTGCAGCCAGCCACTACATGGCCATCCATCCGATTGGGATTGGCACCCTGGCGAGCTTCTGGGGCAGTGTGCACGGCTTCCGCATGCAAATCCCCCTGCGGGATGCCACCCACTTCTGCGAAGGTACCGGTGGAGCTCTGTATGACTTCCCGGTCGAGTCTCTGGCGGAGCCTTACGATTCCTTCATCGCCTCCCTCCCCCGCTCCTGGGGTTACTCGCTTGGGCAACCTCAGTTGCGCTTCCATCAGCTACCGCCCATCTGCGGCAAGCCCGCATTTGCCATCGTAGATCCAGAGCGCAATGAGATGCTGGTGCTCTTCTGGCATGGTCAGTAGTAGTATCCGGCCATACCCTTGGGAATCACCGCACCCCTCCTATCGGTTCAAGGTAACCCCGCAGGGGTGAACATGAACTTGCCCACCTCGATCACATCCTTTTTGTCCGCCAACCGCCGAGTCACGGCTTGACGGCGACCACCAGGCTGATCGTACGACGTTTGGAACTCAATCTGCACGGTGGTGGCACCGGCCAGCTTTTGCTGCGTGTTACCGTAGTAGTTGACCTTCACCGTGTAGGTCCCAGGCAGAGCCCGGCGAATGGTGAAGACTTCCGGCCCATAGCCGCGGGTGCAGTCAGGACTCATGAAACCACCCGTCTTCGTACGGTTGTGACTGTAGATGCACACCTCCCCCGTAGGGTCGATCACCCAGAGATCGATGTCTGTGTTGTCGGCGTCCCAGGTCAGCGCCACCCGCAGATCGACAGGTACGTGATCCATGAACCGCTTCTGAATGCCGATCGTCTCAGCATCAGGCCGGGAATCATCAGGCACTCTTTGCAGGAGATCATTCAGC
>JBGGMQ010000269.1:0-5786 GCA_041287975.1 Verrucomicrobium sp.
GCACTGTAGGGCGACCGCTTCGGTTGCTGCGAACGACTCCTGGTGGTGCGACGGAAGCAAGCCCGACAGGTCGGGACGCCCTGCAACCCAGGGTGTGGCGCGGTAGGGAATGTGGATAAGGCTCTGGGATGAAGTCACGCTTCTCTCGAACGCCACCCATTCCCCGGCGACCTTGATCATTGGCGCTTCGATCCTTCCTTGAAGTTTCGTATTTGATATTTGAAGTTTACTTTCGCCTCCCCATCTCTGGTTTTCCGTCCAAACCTCCCTCTTGCGGCGGTTACCTCCCGACGTTCGATCGTCTTTCCTCTTCTGTCGTCCTATGTCTTCCCCGCTACCTCAGCCTCCTGCCCCTGAGAACTACGAGACCTTTGTGCGTCTCTTTGTGCATCATGAGGGGCGTTTGCGTGGGTTCCTGCGGACGCTGGTGCGGGATTGGGATGATGTGGATGAGGTGATGCAGGAGACGAGTCTGGTGGCTTGGCGGAAGTTTTCGCAGTTTGATCCGGACACGAATTTCATGGCCTGGGCGGCGGCGATTGCCCGATTTGAGGCGCTCAAGCATTTGCGGAAACAATCCCGGGACCGGCTGGTCTTTAATGACGAGATCCTGGATCTGCTGGCGGAGGAAAGTCTGGAGGAGGTGGATACGCTGGAGCGGCATCGATTTGCCTTGGGCAAATGCCTGGAGAAGCTGGATGCCCGACAGAAGGAACTGCTGCAACTGGCCTACCAGCCGGGGGTGAAGTTTCACGAAGTGGCGGCACAGGCGGGCAAGAGTGCCCAGGCCTTCTACAAAACCATCCAGCGAATGCGGGCGACGCTGCTGCAGTGCGCTGAGAAACACATGCAGGCGGAGGCTGCGGTCTGACCTGCCATGGAACGCAACTCCAACTCAGTCCCCAACACCCAGGCTCAGCCCGAGGCCGGGTCTGGCACGAACATCCCCTCCTCATGCCAGGACGGAAACTGCAAGCTGGGACCGCTGCCGGAGGCCACGCGCCTGATCACGGACTGGCTGACAGGGAGCATCACAGGGGACGATTTTGACAGGCTGCAGTTCCTGCTTCGTGAGTCACCGGAGATCCGGCAACAGCTTCGTGAAGAGGTCAATCTGGACCTGGTGCTGCGGGAAAACGCGAGTGTGACCCCGGAACTGAGGGCTTGGACGCCTGAGGAGGAGGCGATCATTGCCAGTGGCAGATTTTCCGAGATGGACGGCGAAGGGAACTCCGATGCCAAGGTCATCCCCATCACGGGTGGATCTGGAAGTCGCAAGTCACCCAGCTTCCTCTGGATGCCCTGGGCGGCGGCAGCAGCGATCGCGGTGCTGCTCTCCGCTGGAACGTTCCTCTGGGGAAGCCGGCATGGCTCGGCCAAAGACGTGGTCCAGGAGGAGACAAACCGGGGCTGCGCCATCCTCACGCACGTGGTGAATGCCGAATGGCAGGATGAGGATACCGGGCGACGTACGGGGGACACCGTGAACGCGGGGCGGCTGAAGCTGGCCTGTGGCTTCGCCCAAGTCGAGTTTTTCAGCGGGGCGACTCTGCTGATGGAAGGCGACGCTGAGCTGGAGATCCTGTCCCCGTGGGAGGCCGTGTGCCACTCCGGCAAGGTCCGTGTGCGGGTGCCGCCGCCGGCTCGTGGCTTCTTGTTGCATGCGCCGGGCATGAAGCTGGTGGATCTGGGCACCGAATTCGGCGTGCAGGTGAATCCTGAGGACCTGAGCTCCGAGGTACATGTCTTCGAAGGTGAAGTGGAGGCCCACCCGGGGAATCAGAAACTGATCAGCCTGAAGGAAGGCATGGGCCTGTACAAGGACGGCAACAAGGTCGCCCCCCTGCCCGGCATCCGCCCGGACGACTTCATGGGCATGGAGCGACTGGACGCGATCAGCGCCAGTCGTGCCAAGGCTCGGTATGATGCCTGGGTGGCCTGGAAGAAAAGCACCTGCGGCGACGAACGCCTCGTGGCGTATTTTCCCTTTGAGCGGCAGGGCAAGTGGGAGCGACTGGTGGGCAACGGCTGCCAGCCTATGAACCCTGAGCGCAATGGCGGTGTCGTCGGTGCCCGGTGGACCCAGGGTCGCTGGCCGATGAAGGACGCACTGGAATTCAAACGCCCGGGCGATCGCGTGCGCTTGCGCATCGATGGCGAATACGAAGCGCTGACGCTGAGTTGCTGGGTGAAAGTGGACGGACTGGACCGGAAGTTCAACGCGATCATGCTCACGGACGGCTACGACTCAGGTGAACCGCACTGGCAGATCACGGGGGATGGCAAGATCATGTTCTCCATCGCCTATCCCGATCCTGAACAGCCTGAGCAGAAGCGGAATCAGGTGCACCTCACCCCGGTGGTCTTCAACCGGTCCAACCTGGGCCGGTGGCACCAACTGGCCGTGACGTATGACAACTGCAGCGGCGAGGCCATCCAGTACGTGGACGGCCTGGAAGTCAGCCGGGAAACGTCCCCTCTCTACCAACCGGGGCGGAAGATCGTGTTTGGAGCGTGCGAGCTGGGAAACTGGGGCCTGCCGACGCAGGGGCACCAGTTCGCCGTGCGCAATCTCAACGGTTGCCTGGACGAGTTTGCCATCTATCAGGTGGCGCTGACCGGGGCGGAGTTGAAGCGGATCTACGAGGCAACCAAGCCGGAGTAGGGATCATTTTGGAATTGTGATTTGTGATTTTGAATTTGGAGTTTTATTTCCTCGATGCGTGCGCAATACCAAGCATGGCGTTGGGTCACTGCATTGACAGTGGCGGGATGGTCGCCGTTGTGGGCGGTTGCGGGCGATGCGGAGAAGCACTTTGTGCTGAAGGTCCTGCCGCTCTTCAAAGAGAAGTGCCTGGCGTGCCACGGGGATGACCCGAAGAAATTCAAAGGCGGGTTCGACATGCGGACGCCGGAGAGATTCTACACCGGCGGAGACAGTGAGAAGAATCCCGTGGTCCCCGGGAAGCCTGAGGAGAGCCCCCTCTACATTGCGGTGGCCCGGACGGACTCCAGTCTGGCGATGCCGCCGAAGGAGAATGACAAGCTCACGGAGGCGCAGGTGGAGGTGATCAAACGCTGGATCATGGACGGAGGCAAATGGCCTGAGGCGAAAAGGATCACGGAAATCACTGAGGAGGCTGCGAAAGTCCAGTCCACGGCAGGCGCCTCTGCCGATGGAGTGACGGTCGCGACCAGCGGCGGACTCTCTCCAGACTGGACGAACCGCAGGTACAGGCCAGAGGATCTCTGGGCGTATCAGCCGTTGAGAAAGACAGAAGACTGGAAGGCCAAAGACGCAAGACTTGAAAGTGCGTCTCCCGTTGATGCGCTGCTGGCGGTGAAGATGAAGGAACTGGGCGTGGTGCCAGGACCCATGGCGGACAGGAAGACGCTGATTCGCAGGGCGACGTACGACCTGACGGGGCTGCCGCCCACGCCTGAGGAGATTGCGGCATTTCTGGCGGATCCTACGCCTGAGGAAGTGGCATTCGCGCGCCTGGTGGACCGGCTGCTGGCGAGCCCGCACTATGGGGAGCGGTGGGCCCGCCACTGGCTGGATGTGGTGCGTTATGCGGACTCCTCCGGCTTCGCCAATGACTATGAGCGGGGCAACACCTGGCGGTACCGGGACTATGTCGTGCGGTCCTTCAATGCAGACAAGCCCTACGACCAGTTCATCCGTGAGCAGATCGCCGGGGATGAAATAACGGAGTCACAGGGTGGCTTGCAGGATCCGGAACTCCTGATTGCGACGGGCTTCCTCCGGATGGGGCCGTGGGAGCTGACGAGCATGGAGGTGCCCAAGGTGGCGCGGCATCGCTTCCTGGATGATGTGACGGACATGGTGGGCCAGACCTTCCTCGGCCACACGCTGCAGTGTGCCCGGTGTCACGACCACAAGTTCGATCCCATCCCGACACGGGACTACTACAGCATGCAGGCCTGCTTTGCCACGACGCAGTTGGCGGAGCGGGAGGCTCCCTTCCTGCCGCAGGAGAATACCGCGGGGTTTGAGGAAACCCAATACCTGGAGCAGAGACGGGCCGGCCACCTGGAGGTGTTGCGCCGGTTGGATGAAACATCCCTGAAGGCGGTGGCGGGCTGGTATGCAGAGCACAAACTCGATGCCTCCGCATGGCAGGCGGCGCTGAAGGCGGTGCAAAACCGTGGAGGCAATCCCAAGGGCAAGGGACGTAGGGAGTTCAACGGCCAGTATGAGTCCACACGCAACCTGCTGCAGCAGCGCGGGGTGCCGGAGGACCAGTATCCGCCGAAGAACCTGGGCTTTGCGATTGAAGACTTTGGCGCGGAACGCATTGCGCGCAAAGGGCTGGAGCGGCTGCGCTGGGAGTTCGAACGGTATGAGCCGTATGCCTTTGCCGTGTATTCGGGGCAGACACCGGATCTGAAGACGGTGAATGCGCCTTTACGCATCCCGGCCGGGCGATTGACCGCAGGTGAGTTGGAGCAGACGGCGATTCTCGGGGGTGGGGATCCTTTCTCCCCCAAGGAACCCGCGAAGCCAGGAACCCTGAGCGCGCTGGGTGGACAAAGCGCAGCGATCCCAGCAGAAGTGGCGGGGCGGCGTCTCGCCCTGGCGGACTGGATCGCCGCGCCGGGGAATGCCCTCACCACACGGAGCATTGTGAACCGGCTGTGGCAGTGGCACTTTGGCAAACCGCTGGCGGGGAATCCCAACAACTTTGGCTCAACAGGCAAGAAACCGACGCACCCTGAGTTGCTGGACTGGCTGGCGGGACGATTGGTGGAACAGGGTTGGTCCCTGAAGGCACTGCACCGGGAGATGATGCTGAGCCAGGCCTATCGGCGCAGCAGTGAGCATCCCGGGAGGGAGCAATTGGCGGAGAAGGATCCGCTGGGGATCAGCCTCGCGGTCTTCGCCCCACGGCGACTGACTTCGGAGGAGCTGCGCGATGCCATGCTGCGCGCCTCAGGAGAGTTGAACCCTACCCTGGGGGGCATCCCGGCCCGACCTGAGATCAACCTGGAAGCTGCGCTGCAACCCCGGCAGGTGATGGGGACTTTCGCCCCGGCATGGGAGCCACATCCCCTGCCCTCGCAGAGACACCGTCGCTCAGTCTATACGCTGAAGCTGCATGGACTGAGGGATCCTTTCATGGAGGTGTTCAACGAGCCCACGCCAGAGTTCTCTTGTGAAGCGCGAGATGCCTCCAACGTCACCCCGCAGGTGTTCAGTCTGTTCAACAGTGCCGCCACTTTCGACCGCGCGCTGGCTTTGGCTTGTCGCGTTTTGCGTCAGTCGGCATCACTCACTGATGACAATGCTCTGGAGGAAATTTACCTGCGCACCTTGGGGCGAGGCCCGCGTCCCTCGGAGGTCGAAGCGTGCATGCAGCATTGGGCGGCGATGTCGGAAAAGCACAAAGGTCTGAAACTGAAGCGCTCCATACTGCCTCACGAGGTGGTGAGAGAGGCCGTCGAGGAGAACACCGGAGAAAAGTTCTCTTTCACCGAGCGGTTGCACGTGCAGCAGGGCTTTGTGCCGGACCTGGGTCCTGAGTCGCTGGATGCCCGGACGCTCGGACTGGCCGAAGTGGCTTTGGTGCTGTTCAACGCGAACGAATTCGCGTATATCTACTAGGCCGCTGGGCTTTTTGCTCAAGAACGGCCTCAAGCGGTTGCATGAAATCCCTGCTCCATTACAGCCAGTTGGTCCCCGGCATCGCCTTGGAGGTAGGGGGGCGCTATCTGATGATGGCGGGCATCGCTTGGCTGCTGGCGTAAGTGATATTCAAGCGGCA
>JBGGMQ010000270.1:0-2782 GCA_041287975.1 Verrucomicrobium sp.
CGCAGGCTCAGCAGCCGACGGAACCCGTGCCCACGCCGCCTCCTGCGGTGGCCCCTGCTCCGGCACCCGTGGCCGCCCCACCTGCAACACCAGCGCCGCCCCCTGCTGAAGCGACGCCCGTGCCGCCCCCCGCTCCTGCTCCGGCACCCGAGCCACCTGCACCGCCGCCCCCGCCGGACCCCAAGGTGCTCAAGCAGATGGAGTCGATTCTGAACCAAAAGTTTTCCCGCGAACCCAACGAGATCTTCCATGCGTTGGGCAGGAGCGGTGCCACCGACCCCGCCACCCTGAGTGTGTCCGACCGGTTCTTCTCCAGCTTCCGCATGAGCGACTGGGGCAAGATCCGCGAGCAACTGGCGCAGATGCCGCCAGAACTCGCCCGCAAGATCTACGACAAAATGCTGGCCGACCTCACAGAGCGGCAGAAGCCCAACATGCGCATGGACGATGTGCTGGGCTTGGGTGATGCGGTTCCCGGTGACCTGACAGGAGACGAACTGCGCAAGCTCGGACAATTGATGGGGCTTGCCGTGCCTCCCAGCGAAAGCTACTGGCTGGCAGACCGATTGAAGAAGGGTTCCGAGAAACTGGGCGGCACCGATCCTGAGAAGCGTCTCCTGGCGGGGCGCGTCCTCATGGCAGGCGGCTTCAAGGACCTCGCCCGCACTTACCTCCCGAGCTTGGAGCAGGTGCCGCAGATCGCCGATGAAGGTTTGCGCAATGAACTGACCGCTTTCCTGACCACTCAACAGGAAAGCGAGGCCGCCCAGCGCGGGCAGGTGCAGAAGATCTGGGACGAAAACCTACGCGTGCTGACCCTGGGGAAGGTGAATGACTGGGAGAAGGTCAAGGCCACCCAGGCAATCGCCAAGGTGATCACCCAGATCCCACCAAACACGCTGGCCACGGTGCTGAGTGACCTCATCAAGAACAATCCGGACAGTGCCGTCCGGCTCGTGAGCGGCCTGGGGATGAAGCTGCAGAATGAGGCACGCAGCGATGTGCCTCTGCGTACGGAAAATCTCAAGGCCCAGGCAGCGGTGGCCGCTTTGCTGGCCGAGAACACAGACCTTAACACCCTGCCCTGGAGCCAGCTGGCCCAGATGATGGCGGAGTTCTGGATCGTGGAGGCGGAAAACACCTTCGCCCAGAAGACCGGGGATATCACCAATAACAACCGGCAGAAGTTTCTGACGCCGGAGGACATGCTGGCGACGGCCCCGGCAGGCAAGTGGGCCGCTGCATTGCCGGAGAACCTGCGCGACCGGATTGACGTCAGTCTTTCCAAGGTCATCCTGGCGAGCGCCAACTTTGACCAGGCCGCCGAGCGCATCGTGGAGATCGGCAAACGCTCGCCTGGAGCCGGAGTGGCTCTGGCGGAAGATTTCCTCAATGCCTGGGCAAAGTCGAACAATCCGCAGATCCCGGAGCAACTGCGCCGCCAGTATGACTTGCCTGAGGACGCGCGGATCCCCGTGACGCCTATCATGATGGAGAAGAACGTCGAGAGCCTGGCGCGCATGATGGCCATGTTCCGGCAGGCCAGCATCGCCCCCAGCGACTACACCAAGGTGGTGAGCGCCTTCGATCTCGCCTACAGCAGTGCGGAGGCCTACAAGACGAGCCACATCCAGAAGGTGTTCGGTCCGATTGAGAAGATGGATGAACCCCTGTTCTTCCTCATCCTCTCCAAGATGAATGCCAATCTCAGTGAGCGCTGGCGCAAGATGGATGTGCAGCGCTCCGGCGTGACGCGTCGGGACGAGGAGCAGACGCTAGAGATGGTGCGCGAAGGTTATGCCAGCGAGCTGGCCATGATCGACGGCTGGCTGGCGGGACATCCTGAGCGAGGGTCCCGTGCCCTCACCCTCGCTGGCACCCTGCTCACCGACTGGGGTGACTTCGAATATTTCCAGGAACTTGTGACGGGCGATGCCCGGAAGCGCATGACCGGCTACAAGGAAAAGAACCTGCAGGCGCAGGATTACTTCCAGCGCGGGGCGGAGGCTTACGCGAAGGAAGTGGCAAAACTTCCGCCCGCGGAATACTCGGTGGATGCCTATCTGGGATGGTTCAACGGACTGCTGGGCATCGGCTCTGGTGGACAATTGAACCTTTCCAAGGCCATGAACCGGGCGGCGCTGAACAAGATCCGTGAGCAACTGCTGGCCCTCCCTGGCAAAGCAGCGGCCGCGCACCTGGGTCAGTTTGCCAAAGTGGTGAACGCCCGGCTCGCTGATGAGAAGGAGCCCCTGCACGAGGATCTCAAGTACCGCTACCTCGCCAGCGCCCTGGTGATCACCAAGGATGATCCCTTCATGCTGGGCGCGGAGAAGAAGGTCGCTTATTTCGATGAACTGCTTAGTGAAATCCGTCTGCAAACCCGGGTGGATGGTCCGAGCAACGTAGGTCGCGACCAGGACTTCGGCATCATCGTGAGTGTCATCCACACGGAGGCCATGGGCCGTGTGGCACAGTTCGGGCAGTACCTCAGCAACGACCCCGGTGCCATCACTGGCAAGCCCCGGAAGAAAGCGCCGCTCGCGAGAAAAATGCGCGAAGCACAGGGACCGCGTGATGAGCTGGAACTCAGCATCACGGAGACGCTTTCCCCATTCTTTGACATCAAGTCGATCACGTTCTCCGCGCCTGAGGTGAAGCCACGACCCACCGCCCAACCGGGCTGGGAGGAGACCGTGCTGGCCTATCTGCTGGTGCGGGCCAAGGACGCCAGCGTGGACAAGATCCCACCGGTAGAGATGGAGCTCAAGTTCGTGGACCT
>JBGGMQ010000271.1:0-8250 GCA_041287975.1 Verrucomicrobium sp.
GCAGGCAGTGGGGGAGGTCTTGTTGCTCAATGATGAAGAGACCGTCGGGCTTGCCTATGTCGGAGGCGAGTTTCGAGAGGAAGCGATTGGGCGCGATACCGATGGAGTAGGTGATCCATTCCCCCATGTGAGCGGTGAGAGTGGTCTTCAGCCTGCGGGAGAATTGTTCGGCCTGGGCTCGTGTGGAGACGCTGCGAGGCAATAGGCACCAGGCTTCGTCAATGGACATGACTTCCGCGATCTGGATCTGGGATTCGAGTGCTGCCACAAAGCGCTGGTGGAACTCCGTGTAGATCTTGGGGCGGGATTCCACGAAGACGATTTCCGGGCAGAGCTGGCGGGCCTCGCGCACGCGGGTACCGGTTTTGACGCCAAATCGCTTGGCTTCCTTGCTGGCGGCGATGCACGAGGTGGAATCGGACAACACCGGTACGACCGCCATCGCCCGGCCACGCAGGCGCGGCACCAGCTGCTGCTCCACCGAGGCAAAGAAGGAGTCCAAATCGAGGATGAGATCGGGCCCGATCATGCGGTTACAATACTGTTCGTGTGAACATATGAAATATCGTTTGCATCAATAAAGTGTCTGTCCCTTTATTGGTGAATGCGGAGACCGAGATTGAAGGCACCGGGGGATTGGCCCATGGCTTACTACCACTGCGTCTCGCGGGTGGTGGACCGGCAGTTCATTTTCGACACGGGGGAGAAGCAGAGTTTTCTGCGGCTCATGAGAGCGTATGAAAAATTCTGCCAGGTGCGGGTGGTGACTTACTGCCTGATGTCGAACCACTTCCACCTGTTGGTGGAGGTGCCAAAGCGGCCGGAGGTGCGGCCTTCGGAGGCGTGGCTGATGGCGCACATCGAGGTGTGTTATGGGGACAAAGTGTCGGCGTTTGTGGCGGAGCAGGTGAAGCAGTACCGGGAGGCGGGGGCGCATGCGGCGGCGGAACTGGTGATCGAGGGCTGGTTCGCCAGGATGTGGGATGTGAGCCAGTTCATGAAGACGCTGAAGCAGCGCTTCACCCAATGGTACAACAAGCATCACGAGCGCAGAGGCACGCTCTGGGAGGCACGGTTCCGCAGTACGATTGTGGAGGGCGGACCCGCTGCGCTAGGAATTGTGGCGGCGTATGTGGATCTCAATCCGGTGCGGGCGGGGCTCGTGAATGATCCCAAGGACTACCCGTGGTGCGGGTACTCTGCTGCTGTGGTGGGGGAGACTTTGGCTCAAGACGGGATCGGGCTCATCGCGACGCTCTTGGAGCGGCGGGCGCTCAAGGTGACGGAGGTGCTGGCGCGATACCGCCGGATGCTTTTCGTCGCGGCGGACGGGGGGGATGATTTGAGCATGCAGCTCCGCAAAGAGGCGGGAGCGCAGAAGGCAGGAATCCACCATGATGAGGTGGAGAAGGTGCACGAAGCGGAGGGGAAACTCACACTGGGTGAGCTGTTGCGGTGCCGCGTGCGTTATTTCACAGCGGGCGCGGCAATTGGCACTCGCGACTTCGTCAATGCGATCTTCGACTCCGATCGCGGACGCTACGGGAGGCATCGCATTGAGGGCGCGCGCCCCATGCGGGGCGGAGATTTCCTGGGGCTTTGCAGCCTGCGGGATCTGCAGAAGCGCGTAATTGAACCCTCAGGGATGGCGATTGCTACCTGAGGGAGAGGGCTGCGCAGAGCTGGGGCGGGGCTGAGGCAGGGCTCCTTGCCAGTGCCGCACCCTGTCACTGAACCAGACCGTAAATTACGCCAATCCGGCCTCGGCCAGACGGTCGTGGATTTCGCTGGCTTGCAGCTTCTCGACGAGGTCTCCGATGCGGCCTTCGACGAACATGTCGAGGTTGTAGAGAGTGACCTCGATGCGGTGGTCCGTAATGCGGTTCTGCGGGTAGTTGTAGGTGCGGATCTTCTCTTCGCGACCACCGCCGCCGATGAGGGCTTTGCGATGGGCGGAGTACTTGGCGGCCTCTTCCTGCTGTTTCTTTTCCAGCAGGCGGGAGCGCATGATGGTGATGGCCTTCTCCTTGTTCTTGAGCTGGCTGCGTCCGTCCTGGCAGCGAACAATCATGCCCGTGGGCAAGTGCATCACCTGCACAGCGGAGTCGGTCGTGTTCACGCCCTGGCCGCCGTGACCGCTGGCGCGGCAGACTTCGATGCGGAGTTCGTCGGGCTTGAGCTGGAGGTCAACCTCTTCAGCCTCGGGCAGGACGGCCACGGTAGCGGCGGAGGTGTGAATGCGGCCCTGGGCTTCGGTCGCGGGCACGCGCTGCACACGGTGGACACCGCTTTCGTATTTCAGGGTGCGGAAAACATCTTCGCCGCTGACTTTGAAGACGACTTCCTTGTAGCCGCCCGCGTCTGAGGGGCTGGTATCCATGGACTCAATCTTCCAACCCTTCTCTTCCGCGTAGCGGCTGTACATGCGGTAGAGATCGCCTGCAAAGAGGGCGGCTTCGTCGCCGCCAGTGCCAGCGCGAATTTCCATGATGACGTCACGGCCTTCGAGAGGATCGGGGGGCAGAATGTGCTGTTGGACTTTGCCTTCCAGCTCCACCAAGCGCTTCTGCAGGGAGGGCAGCTCCTCCTCTGCGAGCTCGGCGAGTTCAGCATCGCCGGATCTCACAAGATCCTGATTGTCGATGATCTGCTGCTCCGTGCGCTCATACTCGTCCCAAGCCTTCAAAAGGGCGGCAAGCGAGCGGTGCTCGCGGAGGAGTTCGCCAGCCTTGCGGTTGTCGTCATAGAAGTTGGGGTGACCCATATGCTCTTCCAGTTCAGAAAAGCGGTCCTTCTTCTTTTCAATGATCGACGAGTAATCCATGGCGAAAGCGGGCGCAGCGTTAAAAATTCAGACAGTAACAATGAACCAAACAAAAAACGGTGTCGCGCCACAAGGGCGCGAGCACCGTTCCATTGAAAATCAAAGCTGGCGTACCTAAGCGGTCGGAGCCGCAGCAGCAGCCGCTTTCGGCTTGGTGCGACGGGTGGCGGTGGTAGAACCGTAGCGTTGGGCGAACTTGTCAACGCGGCCGGCGGTGTCCACAAAGCGTTGCTCACCGGTAAAGAACGGGTGGCACTGGGAGCAAATACCGATACGCAGGTTCTTCACTGTGGAGAGCGTATGGTAAACAGCTCCGCAGGTACACGTGATCGTGGTTTCGTGAGTTTCTGGATGGATGTCCTTTTTCATGGCAGGTTCGAATGTTATGGGGCATTCGGGGACCGCGCAGCATGCGCGGAAAGGATAGAGAGGATACGCATGCCGACCCCAGGGTCAAGGATATTTTCCCCGGATCAATTGTGTCCGGGTCCAATGAGATTGTCACCAGCCATGCAATAGGTGAGCGGGGCGGACGTTTATTCGCCATCGTCTGCTCACCTTATGATCCGGCTGCCCTTGCGTTGTCTCGTTTTCTGGTCAGGGAGCATCGTCGTCTCGTGGGCCGGAGCCTCAACACCTGATTTTGACCGGGAGGTGCGTCCCATCCTCGCGGAGCATTGCCTGGAGTGCCACAGCCTGGACAAAGCCAAGGGCGGGCTGGCGCTTACGACCCGCGAGGCTGCGCTGAAGATCCTGAAAAGTGGTCACGCTGGTCTGGTGCCGGGGAAACCAGAACTGAGCGAGGTGGTGAAGCGAGTAGCGACGCTCAAAGGGGAGGAGCGCATGCCGCCAGAAGACCGGAAAAGCCTCACGACCCAGGAGATCGAAACGCTTCGGGCATGGGTGCTGGCCGGGGCGGACTGGCCCGTGCACTGGGCCTACCGCTCCATTCAGAAGCCTGCGGTGCCGCCAGTGACTGACGCTGCCTGGCCCAAGGGGGACCTGGATCGATTTGTCCTCGCGACGCTGGAGAAATCTAATATCAAGCCCTCACCGGAGGCTGACCGCATCACGCTGATCCGGAGAGTGTACTACGACTTGCTGGGTCTGCCTCCTGCTCCCAAGGCAGTGGCGGACTTTGTGAATGACCCCAGCGCGGGGGCTTACGAGCGCATGGTGGATGGGGCCCTCGCCTCGAAGCACTTTGGCGAGCGGTGGGGGCGGCACTGGCTGGACATGGCGAGATACGCCGACAGCGACGGCTACGAGAAAGACCGGCCCCGCCCGGATGCCTGGCGCTATCGGGATTGGGTGATTGATGCGGTCAATACAGATCTACCATTCGACCAGTTCACGGTGGAGCAGCTTGCCGGAGATCTGCTGCCCAATGCCACGTCTGAGCAGATCCTGGCCACGGCATTTCATCGCCAGACGTTGACGAATACGGAGGGTGGGGCTGATCAAGAACAGTTCCGGGTGGAAGCTGTGTTTGACCGCACCGAAACCACGGGGTCCGTCTGGTTGGGGTTGAGCGTGGGTTGCGCCCGCTGCCACTCCCACAAGTACGACCAGATCTCTCATGACGAGTATTTCCGACTCTTCGCCTTCTTCAACAATGGCGATGAGGTCTCACGACAGGTGGCAACCTCCCCCAAAGCCTGGGCGGAATATGAGCAAAATCACGGCAAAGACGCGGCACTCCTGACCCATCTGCAAAAGAAAGCGGACGAAGCCCGAGCCGCAGTGAAGGGCAAGATTCCTCTCTGGGAGCCGCAGATACAAGAGCGGCTGGCACAAGCGAGGAAAAACAAAGCGAGTGCTCGCTTTGAAGTGCTGCCCGTGACGTCGGTCAAGTCGAGGGCAGGAACGACATTCAAGAAGCTCGACGATGGATCGTGGCTGGCTGCGGGAGAGCAAAAAAGTCCAGAGGAGTACACCCTCGTGATCGAGAAGTGGGACCAGCAAATCGTGGCCTTGCAAATCGAGGTGTTGCCAGACGAATCCCTGCCTGGGAATGGACCGGGGCGGAATCCCAAAGGAAACTTCGTACTGAGCGAGATCGTGGTGAGCAAGGGAACTGCGCTGGAGAACGCGCGGGTGATTTCATTGCACTCACCCAAAGCTGACTTTGAGCAGAAGGGCTACACGGCCCAAAATGCAGTGGATGGGAACAAGGAGACGGGCTGGGCCATTCAGCCTCAGTTTGGCGTGACGCACACATTGACTCTGCAACTGGAGGAGTCCTTGACTCCTGAACCCGGTCAGATGCTCTTCGTAAGGCTGGATCAGGCCCATGCCAAGGGGAAGCACAATCTGGGGCGCTTCCGTCTGCTGGCCAGCCCGGTGGTGACGGAGGAGTCGGTGGCCTCTCCTGAAGTGGTGAAGGTGCTCAATGAAGAGCCCCTGCGAAGGAACGATGTGATGATCAAGCCCCTGCTGGACTGGATCGAGAAGCGGGACCCCGAGGCAGCAGCAGCGACGCAGGCTCTGGAGGAGGCGCGCAAGCGGCTGCCCAAGCCGCCGCTGATGGATGTGCGGGTAGTGGCGCAGCGGACCAAGGATCCCCGCCCGACCCGCCGGTTGCATCGAGGTGATTTCCTGAGTCCGACCGAAGAGGTGAAGCCTGGTGCCCTTGATGTCCTGCCGAAGCTCATGCCTCGGAGTTCGCAAGTGTCCGACCGTCTCGATCTGGCCCGCTGGCTCGTGAGCCCTGAGAATCCCCTGACTCCCCGGGTGACCGTGAATCATGTGTGGGCGCGGCTGTTCGGCGAAGGACTGGTCCGCACGGTGAATGACTTTGGCGTGCGCGGCGAGCGTCCCACCCATCCGGAACTGCTCGACTGGCTGGCGGTGGATTTCATGAATCACGGTTGGAGCCGGAAACAGCTGATCAAAAGCATCCTCATGTCGGCCACGTACCGGCAGAGCAGCGTGCACCGGCCCGAGCTGTCTGACGTTGATCCGCAGAATCGACTCCTGCACCGGCAGAACCGGTTGCGGGTGGAGGGCGAGATTGTGCGGGATCTCTATCTCTCTGCGGGAGGGCTGCTGAGCGACAAGACAGGTGGGCCGAGTGTCTTCCCGCCCATCCCGCCGGACATTGCGGAACTCAGCTACGCGAACAATTTCAAATGGGCCACGAGCAGCGGCGCGGACCGCTATCGGCGGGGTATGTACACTTTCTTCAAGCGGACGGCCCCGCATCCTGATCTGGTCACGTTCGACTGCCCAGACGCCAATACCACCAGTGTGAAACGCACGGTGAGCAACACCCCACTGCAAGCTCTCACGACGTTGAACGCCGGAGCCTTTGCCGATGCCGCCAAAGGGTTGGCGGCGCGGGTAATGATCGATGCTGAGGCTGGTGCTGGCACGGGCGATTCCTCCCGCGTGAGCCAGATGTACAAGATCTGTCTTGCGCGGTCGCCATCAGAAAAGGAAATGCGCACTGTGGTGCAGTTGCTGGACTCCTCACGGGCCTACTATGCTAGCCATCCGGAAGACGCCGCGAAGTTTGTAAAGGGGTTCGAGGTGCCAAAGATTGAGGTTCGCGAACTGGCCGCATGGACGGCCGTTGCCCGCATCGTGCTGAACCTGGATGAATTTATCACCCGTGACTGAAGCGTCCCCACCGCCTGGACTACCCTGCCATGATCGCATCCCACCCCATTCTGCAGCACACGCGGCGTGAATTTCTAACGACCACGGCCAACGGTCTTGGCATGATGGCCCTGGGGTCGATGCTTTCCCAGGAAGGGTTGCTGACTCCAGCGAGCGCGGCCCTGGCTCCGGCCTCGGTTGATCCCCTGGCCCCGAGGTTGTCGCACTTCCCGGCGAAGGCGAAGAACTGCATCTGCATCTTCATGGAGGGGGCTCCCAGTCAGATGGACCTATTTGATCCGAAGCCCAAACTCAATGAACTCCACGGCCAGCCGTTGCCGGAGAGCATGACGAAGAATGTCCGCTTCGCCTTCATCAAGAAAGAGACGGCGAGATTGCTGGGCAGTCCGCGGACCTTTACCAAACACGGGGAATGCGGCATGGAGTTCAGCGATCTCCTGCCGCATCTGGCGACCTGTGCAGATGATCTGCTGATGGTGCGCTCCATGCACACGGACCAGTTCAACCACCACCCAGGGCAGCTCCTTCTGCACAGTGGTCGGGCCACTTTTGGCCTGCCTACGATGGGTTCGTGGTTAAACTACGGGTTGGGCAGCGAGTCGGGTAATTTGCCGGGATACGTGGTTCTAACGGCGGGACGCGGTACCAGCGGGGGCGCCTCCCTCTGGCAAAGCGGCTTCCTGCCCAGTCATTATGCGGGCGTGTTGTTTCGCAATCAGGGGGAACCGGTTTTGAATTTGAAGAACCCTGAGGGCCTGCCGCCCGAGTTGCAACGTAGGGGACTGGACGCGCTGATGGAGTTGAATCAAAACCGTTTTGACCAGTTCCGGGATCCGGAAATCAGCAGCCGCATTGCGGCTTATGAGCTGGCTTTCCGCATGCAGAGTGCGGCACCCGAGCTCATTGATCTGGCGGGGGAAAGTGCGCAGACGCTGGAGATGTATGGCGTGAACCGGAAGGACATGGAGGTCAAAGCGTCGCGAGGCGGTGGGCCTGGCCAGTACAAAAGTTTTGCCACGAACTGCCTGCTGGCCAGACGGCTCGTGGAACGCGGGGTCCGTTTTGTCAGTATCATGCATGCATCATGGGACCACCATTCCAACTTGAATCCTGAGCTGGCGTACAACGCGGGCATGGCAGACCAGCCGATCGCTGCCTTGATCAAGGATTTGAAGGATCGTGGCTTGCTGGATTCCACGATGGTCATCTGGTGCAGCGAATTTGGCCGCACTCCCTTGGGTGAGAATCGAGGAGGCAACCCGAACGTCACAGGGAGAGATCATCATCCCTTTGCGTTTACGATGCTAATGGCCGGCGGCGGCATCAAATGCGGCCAGACCTATGGTGAGACGGATGAGATTGGCTGGAGCATCACCAAGGATCCGGTGCACATCAATGACTTCCACGCCACGATGCTGCACCTGTTCGGGCTGGATCACTTGAAGCTGACGCATCGGTTCCAGGGGAGGGATTTCCGGCTGACGGATGTGGGCGGGCGGGTGGTGCAGGAGTGGCTGGCGTGAGTCGGTAATTCAGTAAAACGGTGCGTCAGTGGTCAAGGTGTTGGAAGTGGTGGAGTCTTTGGGGGGGGCGAGGAAGCTGTTGGGAGTACAGGCTTTAGCCTGCCGTAGCTGTTAGTAGTTCAAACTTTTAGTTTGCCTCGGAGCGTGACAGACGGCCTGAGCAATCTGCTATGAGGGTTGGGTCAAGGAAGGTTTGATGTTTTCTTGGATTTTTGTCTTCTTCTCGAACTTCGGGGATAGGGCGTTGATGTTTTCGGAGACGGCTTCCTTCAGCGATTCAGG
>JBGGMQ010000272.1:0-8102 GCA_041287975.1 Verrucomicrobium sp.
GCACTGGGGACGATGTCCATGACGACCGGGATGCCGTGCTGCTCATAGTTCTTCTTGAGAGTGGCAAGACGCTCGATGCGGTTCTTCCCAGCCGTGTTGTAATCGGCTCCTTTCACGCCCTCACCCATCCAGTATTCGGAATCGCGGGTGATGGGCTCGTTCCATTCATCAGTGTCTTCGGCACCCACCACCATATGGACGCTTACGCGGCGCATGGCGGCGAGGTTCAGTTTCACATTAAAGCGCTTGTAGAGATCCCGGGTGCCGACCCACCAGTCGGCGGTGTTGTCTATCAGGGTGACCAGTCCAGGAGCAGCGATGGAAACCGCACGGAGGCGGTGGGGATGGAGATAGAAGAAGCGGTGGGTGAAGTGGCCGCCACCAGAAAAACCATGCATAAAAGGTGCTCCCCGCCAGACGGTATTTCGACGCGGCTTCATCGATCATGCTGAGCAGGACAAGATCGTAACGGGTGCCCTTGTAGTCATGAGCTTGTAGTTCTCGAGATCCTGGCGGCCGTGGGTGTTCAGGGGGAAGAGCGGGGCGAGAAGAATGACACGATGCTTGTCGGCGAAGTCCCGCATGTGCTCGATGTAAATATCGGGACGGCGCTCCGTCCCGTGGACAAGGACAAGGAGCTCGCAAGTTTCTGTGCCGTTCTCCTGGTAGCCCTGGGGGATGTAGAGCGTGTAGGAGAAGCGGGGATCCAGCTGGCTGGCGATGTAGGGGATCATACCCTTGTCATGCCAGCCAAACTCCTTCCCCTGTGCAAAGGCCGGCGTAAAGCTGGCAGCGAACACAGCAGCGACCAACGAGAAGGTGGATCTTATCAATAAATTCATGCCTCTGTAAATGACCGGGTGGGAAGACTCGAAGTTCCTCGGCGCTCCATCTCAAAACGGCTGACTCAAGGTATCAGGAAACCCGGTCAAAGCGCTCCCACCATCTCGAGTGCAGGAGTTTCAACCTGCCCAAGTCCCCGCGCCAGTGGGTTGGCGATCGGTGCATAGATGGCGAGCTCGCATTCGGCCTCGAGTTCGTCGCGGTCCTCGATGCGGGTGAGCAGGTTCGCCTTGCAAGGCAGGGAGTCGCTCTGCAGGAGGGTGTCGATGAGGGCGGCACCGGGGCCGTCCATGGCGGTGCGCCCGGCGTTGAGTTTGGCTTCGATGTGGCTGAGGAGGACCTCCTCGTCCAGCAATCCATCAGCCCCGAAGCGGTGGACGATGGCGAAGAGGTGGTTGAAGACAAGATAATAGCCGAGACCGTTGCGAACGATGTCGTCGGGCTCGAATACTTTGGGAAGGTCGTCAAGTTCAGACACGAGATCCACCAGCGTCTCGCGGTGACTTTCGGCCAGGGCGATGCCTTGAATGTCGCGGTAGTACGAGGCCTCGGGAGTTCCGTCGTCACTAAATCCGATGACGACATTCTGCTGGTGCGCCTCAAGGGCGATGCCATGGCGGTCAAACACGCCGAGGACCGGGGCGATGGCCACGGACCAGTAGGCGTCGAACCAGCGGCGCGCTGCGTGTGCCAGGGAGAGCCCCTGCCGCTCGGACAGATGCCGGACGAGGTCGCAGAGGCGCGAGTGGCCCGTGTCATCCACGGGATCCTCGGTAAGGGCGGCGATGGAATGGACGGCCTGATGGCGACGGGAGCCGCGAAAGGGGTTGGCGCGGAAAATGGCCTCGAACCCTGTTTCCTCGATCCCAGGCAGGTCAAGACCCAGATAGGCGGGGTCTTCGAGGACGAAGAAGCCGGGAAACTCGTCCTCCACACGACATTCTCGCAGGAGTTGGGTGATCCAGACACTGTCGCCGAGCTCGCTCTTGAGATTGAGCCGGAGGGAGTTCGTGAGCTTCACCGGAATGGAGAGTTTGAGCATCCAGTCGAGATCCTCCGAATAGACAGTGCGCACCGAGGACGTCGGGGTGAAACAGGGCCCGAGCTCGCCGAGGGCGATGAGCGACTCTGTGGCCAGGAGTTCCCGCACGTGAGGCTGGTGATGAAGCCAGTGGGCCTGCAGCGGATGGACGGGCAGCAGAGCGTAGCCAGAGGCAGCGAGATCGGCGAGACGTCGGCGACCGTTTTCGTTGAGTCCGTGGCATGCAATTTCAAAGCTCAGGGTCTCAGCGGACATGTCCAGGAGGGATTCCTGGATGACAAGCTCGCGGCGGGCGGCGAAGAATTGCAACTGGAACCGCCCGTTGAGCTCGGGAGTGTAAACGGCGTGCTGCCATGCGTGCATGCCCTGGCGCGACTTGGGCGTGGGATGGAGCCAGTGGCCGGTCACGACGGCCTGTTCGGATTCGATGAACGGGGTCTCTTGTGCGGCATTTCCTAGATCCTTCCTCGTGCGGCGGTGTGCGAGATAACGCTCCATCACCTGATGGCTCTCGACAACCCGCGACAGCAGTTCGAGGCGTTGTGGGCTGCCGGGATGTTTCGAGTAGATTTCGTCGATGAGCCGGAGCTGAGCCGTCAGCGCATCGAGCTTCCGCCAGGCCGATGCACCGGCGGAGCGCTCGTGGACCTGCACGATGGTATGCCGCCCCACCAGGGATCGGTAGCGAATGAAGAGGGCGAGCGTCGTGCCGACGTGCGGAAGGGAAAGCTCCACGACCTCCCGGACACCGGCCCCGGCGGCAAGGCCGAAGCGGGCCGCGAAGTCTGCGGGGTCGTGCCAGAGTCCCTCGTTGACTTCGCGGAGGTAGCAGTTGCAAAAGGCCTGGAGCGAGGCGGCGGCGGCGGTGAGGTGCATGGGGAAAAATCAGTCCTCGACGGGTTGGAGCGGGAATGCAGGTTCGAATCGGTCGGGGCGATGGCGGTAGCAAAAGGCGATGGCGACGGCGAAGGTGATCCATTCGGCGAGCGGTAAAGCCCAGAGGAAGGACCACTGCGAGAAGCTGTCCCGGAGCGCTGCCTTGTCGAAGAGGTAGGCGAGGCCAAGGAGGAGGCAGGCGGGCAGGATGAGTCCGCGCAGAATCGCGACGATGGCCGATGGGGTCGGTCGGTGGATGGCGGTGAGGTAGCAACTGAGAATGACGTTGACGCCGTTGACGAGGAAGAGCGGCCAGATGGCATAGGCAAGACGGCTTGCCTCTTCAACGATGGCGGCATCCTCGCCACTCAGGAACCAACCGGTGAGCTGGTCGCCGAATAGCAGCAGTGAGACGGCGAGGATGAGGCCGATGCCACTCGAACTGATGAGCGCAGTGGAGAGAAACTGCCGGATGCGCTGGTGGTTCCCCGCACCGAAGTTCTGACTGACAAGCAGGTGGAGGGCGTCAGCCACCCCGTAGGTCAGCATCAAGCTGAGGTAGATGTAATAACTCACAACGCTGAATGCGGCGACACCATCCACGCCCAGGCGGCCGATGAGGAGGAAGTTCAGCAGCCAGATGATGATGCCGGCGGAGATCTCGTTGATGAATTCTGAAACGCCGTTGTAGCAGGCCTTGAAGAGATGAGACCACCGGGATTGCCGCCAGATGAAATGCAGCGTCCGCCTCCGGCTGAAGAAGTAGATGCAGAGCACCGCGGCCTGCGCCACCTGGGCGATGGCGGTGGACCACGCAGCACCGGCGAGGCCCCACCCCCATTGACAGACGAAGAACACGTCGAGACCAATGTTCCCCAGCGAGCCGACGAGAAGCGAGATTGTGGCAAGAATCGGATGGCCGTCGGCGCGCACGAAGTAGTAGAGAACCATCGTCGTGAGCTGGATGATGAGGGTCCAGCGCAGGATGCCGAAATATTCGCCGACCATGGGCAGCAACTCAGCCGGGATGTTGAGAAGCCGGAACAGCCAGGGCTCGAAGACAATGCTGGCGAGGGTGAAGAGGGCCGTGGTGGCGACCGTGGCGATGAGGGTCTGGCTGAAGACCGAGGATGCCGTGCCTGGATCATCCGCGCCCATGTGCGTGCCCGCGCCCACCGATCCACCGATGGCGAACATCAGCGCCAGGGCGTAGAGCACAGTGAGGAGCGGGACGAGGAGATTCACCGAGGCGAGGGCCTCCGCGCCAACGTAGTTTCCCACGAAGACACCATCAACGAGGCTCGTCGTGGTGAGCGCGATCAGCCCCACCATGGATGGGACCGCGTAGTAGAAGAAGGTGGGCAGAACCGCGCCGGTCAGCGCGGGGTTTCTCTCGGGAGTCATCAGTTCGAGGAAAAGGTCAGGCGCAGATCAGTTCGTCGGGCTCTGGCGCGTCAGCCTCCGCGCCCTTGCGGATCGCCATCGGCAGCCCGAGGTGCGAAAGCAGTTTCAGGAAGGGCAGCGGGGGCAGTTCCTCGACGTTGGCCATGCCCTTCACATCCCAGTCGCCCTGGGCCAGGAGCATGGCTGCGGCCACGGGCGGTACGCCTGCAGTGAAGGCGATGGCCTGGGAGCCCACATCGGCAAAAGTCTCCTCGTGGCTGCAGATGTTGTAGATGAAGATTTCCTTGTACTCGCCCTTGCTGTGACCCTTGATGAGGGTGCCGATGCAGGTCTTGCCCGTGTAGTCCGGCGCGAGGCTCGCGGGGTTGGGCAGGCAGGCCTTGAGCACGCGGAGCGGGACCACACTTTGGCCGCAGGAGGTGGTGACTTTCTCGTGATTGAGCAGCCCGGTCTTTTCGAAGACCTCCAGGCAGCGCAGGTAGTGGTCGTCGAATCCCATCCAGAAGCGCACAGTCTCGACACCCTGGATGTGCTTTGAGAGGGAGTGCACTTCGTCGTGCCCCATCAGATACAGCTTCTTCCCGCCCACCTCAGGGAAGTCGTAGTCCGTGGTGCGGGAGTGGTGGGGAAAGGTGCGCCATTCACCGTCCTCCAGGCAGCCCGCGTCCTCGATGATCTCTCGCAGATTGATCTCGGGGTCGAAGTTCGTGGAAAAAAAGCGACCGTGACTGCCGTCGTTCACATCCATGATGTCGATGGAAGTGATCGAGTCGAATTCGTAGCGTGCGGCATAGGCGCAGTAGGCGTTGACGACGCCAGGGTCGAAACCGACGCCGAGAATGGCGGTGACGCCTTCTTGGGCGAATTGCTCCCGCTTCTTCCACTCGAAGTTCGCATACCAGGGATAGGGCGCATTCATCACCGCAGAGTCCTCGTGAACGGCGGTGTCAATGTAAGCCGCACCGGTCTCCAGGCAGGCATCCATGACCGACATGTTGACGAAGGCCGTGCAGACATTGATAACAATGTGGGATCCCGTCTCGCGAATGAGGTCCGCGACCTGGGCGGAATCGGAGGCATCCACGGTGCGGGCAAAGATTTGAAAAGACTCTTCGCGGCGGTAGTTCCTGGCCTCGATGGACCGGATCACCGTCTGGCAGTTTTCAAAGTTCCGCGAACTCAGGCAGATCGAGCCAAACACCTGGTTGTTTTGAGCGCACTTGTGTGCCACGACGGCGCCCACGGCACCTGCTCCAATGATGAGGACATTCTTTTTCATGATGGTTGGCTGCTGCGAATAAAGTGGCTGGATGAGCTAGACGAGAGACGTGTTTGTCAGGGCTTCACGGAAATCCTCGTAAGTCGGTTGCTGGACGAGGCGGAGTTCGCCAGAGAGGTTCCGGTGGTAAGTGGCAGGCATGCGGATGCCATTGAAATAATTCTTCTTCACCATCGAGTAACCGCCCACATTGAGGAAACGGAGCTCGTCGCCAAGGGCGACGGGACGGGAGAAAACGTAGTTGCCGAAGTGGTCGCCGGCGAGGCAGGTGCGCCCGCAAATACGGTAGACGTGTCCGGCGCGTCCGCCCAGGTCCTTCGCGTCCCTGGCCAGGGGCTCAGCACCATTGACTTCCGGCGTGTATCCATACGTCAGCACGTCGAGCAGGTGCGTCTCCACCCCTGCATCGACGACGAGGGTGGGCACCTCGTTTTCGACGATGTCCAGCACCTTGACCACCAGGCTGGTCGAGTGGGTGACAGCGGCCTCACCAGGTTCTAGGTAAATTTCCAGGGAATGACGCTGGGAGAATTCACGAAGGCGGCGGCAGAAGTCGTCGACCGGATAGGCGTCGTCCGTAAACGCAACTCCCCCACCGAAGCTCAGCCACTGAAGGTGGGGCAGGAGCTTGCCGAAGCGATCCTCAATGACATCAAGCTGCGCGCAGAAGCTGGCCAGGTCGTCGTTGTCACAATTGACGTGAATCATCGCCCCCTGAAGGCGCGAGCCGATGTCCTCCGGCAGGTCCTCAGCACGCACGCCAAGCCGGGAGTATTGGCAGACAGGGTTGCTCAGTTCGTAGTCCGAATGGCCGATGCCGGGATTGAGGCGCAGGCCCACAGAGAGGCCGGCAGCGTGGTGGCTGAGGCGGTTGAGCTGGCCGAGTGAGTTGAAGATGATCTTGTCGCAATAACTGACAACTTCTGCGATCTCGTCTTCCGCGTAAGCTACAGCGTAACCGTGCGTCTCCCCCCCGAACTTCTCGTGACCCAGCCGCGTCTCCCAAAGGCTGCTGCTGGTGGTGCCCGCGAAATACTGGCGCATGAAGTCGAAGGCGCACCAGCTTGAGAAGCATTTCAGCGCGAGCACACATTTCGCCCCGGAGCGCTCCTGAACCAGGCGGATGCGCTCCATGGCGGGGAGCATCCGCGCCTCGTCGATCAGATAATAGGGAGTGGAAAGCCGCATGCGTGTGCCAGTGGTTAGTGCGCAGCGGTGGTCAGGGCCTGGAGGCCGAGCGTTTCCGCTTCCAGCAGGGAAAGCTGCTCAGCGTCCCGCTCCAGTGTGCCAAGGACGTTGGGGCCAAACCATTCGAGCGAGGCGTCGAGCGTGGGCCAGAGCGCTGTTTCGTTCATCACATGGGCGAGGAACTTACGGTAGTCGAAGGCCCCGTTGAAAAGGCTCACCATGCCCGCACGGTTGCCCGCAGGGGCATAAACATTGCCGGGCAGGAACTCCTGGAGGAAGGAGCGGGAGCGCACATTCTTGAGGTGCATGTGGGCAACGAGCGGCTCGAACTCGCCGATGACTTCGAAGGGGTCGGCTCCTGACTCCCACACGTGAAGGACATCGAAGTTGAGCCGCAGCGCGGGGTGGTTGATTTCCTCGATGAGCTGCCGCGTCGATTCCCTGGTGTCGGCAAGGGTGTGGGGATGCATCTCCACGACAAGCTTCACGCCGTGCCCCTCGGCAGTGTGGCAGAGCTCGCGCATGCGCAGAGTCCAGTCGCGGCGCTCCTCGACGGAGACTTCCTGGCTGGCTTTGTTGCCGGCGAAGGTGCGGAGCTTGCCTGCCCCCCAGCTTTGCGCAAGGCGGCAGAGGTCGACGGTCTTGTCGATCACCGCCTGGCGCTCTCCCTGCACGGGCAGGTAGTCGCTCAGCATGGGCACGCAGAGGCCTTGGGTGCGGAGCCAGTCGAGGTCGTAGCCCGGCCGGTCGCGCAGGTTGATGGCGTGCACACCCCAAAGCTCGATGCCAGAGAATCCGCGTTGGGCGGCCCATTCCACCACCTGTTTCAGCGAGATCAGGTGGTGGCGGAAGGAGATGGTGCAGAGGGAAAGTTTCATCGAACGGCCTCCAGTTCGGCGATGGGAGCCTCCTCGCGGGAAAAGCTCCGCTCGCACCACATGTCGAAGACCTCCTGCATCCGCGCCTTGATGCGGTTCTCACGCTCGACTTGTTTGTCGAGCAGGTCGAAGATCTTGTCGCCGAGGCGGCGGTCGCCGGTGGTGGCCAGCTTGATGGCGTGGAACTGGATGAGGGTGTAAGTCTTCGCCAGCTCGTCGATGACCTCGCACCAGTGGTCGAACTCCGCCTCCTCCAGGTCCAGCTCCCGCCAGAAGAAGGCGAAGCCATGCTCGTAGGAGTACTTGCGGATGGAAAGGATGGGCACGTCGTCGAGGGCGTGCCGCAGGCTCGCAAGCGGCAGCTCGTCGCCATTCTTGTCGCAGCCTCCGAGATGGGCCTCGATGACCTGGCGCACCGCCTCCGTCATGAGATGGCGGCCGAGGAGCATGCAGTGCTCATAGTAGGCGCGGATCTGGGTCGGGTGCGGTTCGTGCGCATAACTGTCGGAGAAGACGTAGCCGCCACCCACGGCGGGATGCCGCGCTGCGTGGAGGAGCCGCTCCTTGGTCGTCACTCCCTCCCACCGGTAGT
>JBGGMQ010000273.1:0-3408 GCA_041287975.1 Verrucomicrobium sp.
CAAACACATGAAAACCCGAAGCAAACGCTACAAGAAAGCCGCGGAGATGATCCCGGCCGGCAAACTCTTCACGCTTGAAGAGGCGGCCGCATTCGTCAAGACGCTGCCCTCCACCAAGTTCGCTGAGACGGTCAGCCTCTCCTTCAAGCTCACCGTGGATCCCAAGAAATCCGACCAGATGGTTCGTGGCACCTGCCCCCTTCCCAACGGCTCCGGCAAGAGCGTGAAAGTGGCTGTGTTCGCCGTGGGCGACGCTGCCGCTGCCGCCAAGGCCGCTGGTGCAGAAATCGTAGGCTTCGAGGACCTTATCGCGCAAGTCAAAGGCGGTTTCACGGGTTTCGATGTGGCCATCGCTACTCCCGCCGCCATGACTGAAGTGCGTAAACTGGGCAAGCAGCTCGGTCCGCGTGGTTTGATGCCGAACCCGAAGACGGGTACGGTGACCGACGACACCGCTGGCGCGGTGAAGGCGGTGAAGGCTGGTCGTGCTGACTTCAAGCTCGACAAAAATGGCAACATCTCCGCTGGCGTGGGCAAAGTGAGTTTCGAGCCTAACGCCATTGTGGAAAACGCCCAGGCATTGATTGACGCTGTGGTTCGCGCCCGGCCTGCAACCGCCAAGGGCAAGTTCGTCCAGAGCATCACGTTCAGCTCGACCATGTCGCCTGCCTTGAAGCTGGACCTTGGCAAATACGTGAAAAGCGCCGCCTAACCTGAAGGAAAGTAACTGACGATGAAAGCTGAAAAGACATTCCTCATTGAGCACCTTCTGGAAAAGGTCAACGCCTCCCCGTTTCTGTTCGTGGTGGACTACACCGGACTGAAAGTGGACAAGTTCGAAGAGCTCCGCAAGCGCCTCCGCACTGCCGGTGCCGAGATGCACGTCTACAAGAACACCCTGGTCAAGAAAGCTGCTGAGCGTGCAGGTTTCCCCGAAGAAATCGGTGGAGCCCTGACAGGCCAGTCCGCTGTGGTGACCGGTGAGAAGGACGTGTGTGCCGCCGCCAAGGTCATGAAGACCTTTACTGCGGAGTTCCAGAAGCCCCAGGTAAAGGCTGGCGTTTTGGACGGCAAGTACCTTGATGCCTCCGGCATTCAGGCTCTGGCTGATCTTCCTTCCCGCGAAGTGCTTCTTGCAACCCTCCTCGGCGTGTTGCAGGCCCCGGCTTCCAAGCTGGCCCGCCTCCTCAACGAGCCTGCGGCCTCTCTGGCCCGCGTGCTCAAGGCCAAAAGCGAGCAGGAACAAGCTGCTTAATTTTACTGTGTGGGTCACTCCGGTGACCCTTTCAAGACTTTGACTCGATGGTGGGGGCGACTCCACCTGAATACCTAAAATCCAATGGCTCCTTGCCGGTCTGGCGGCTGTCAGACTCAAAACTCCTGAAGCTTCAGGGGACGGCGATACCGAAATACTACTATGGCAGACCTGAATAAAATCGTTGACGAACTTAGCGCCCTTACCGTTCTGGAAGTCGCTGAACTTGTGAAGACCCTCGAAGACAAGTGGGGCGTGAGCGCCGCTGCTCCTGTCGCCGTGGCCGCCGCTGGCGGTGCTACTCCTGCAGCCGCTGCAGCAGTTGAGAAGACCGAATTCGACGTGATCCTCACGGATGGCGGCACGAACAAGATCGCTACCATTAAGGAAGTTCGCAGCATCGTTGCAGGCCTTGGCCTCGCCGAAGCGAAAGCCCTTGTGGAAAAAGCTCCTCAGCCGCTCAAGCAGGGCATCAGCAAGGAAGAAGCCGAAGAGATCAAGAAGAAGATCGAGGCCGCCGGTGCCAAGGCCGAAATCAAGTAAGTTTGTTACTTTTCCCGGGTTCCGCCGTCCTTGGGACGGCGGGGCTCTTTTTAAAAACCAGCGTTTCATCGATGCCCGATCGCTTCCCGAATAACAGCTCACAAGCCATCCAGACGGATGCGGCCTGCGGGTTGGGGGACGAACTGGAAATCGCCAAAACTGTTTTTAGCCACGGACGCCAGCGCGCCCGGGGGTTTTTTTGTCTTACGACATAGGCTTGTCAGAACGGAAGTTTTGACAGACCGCCCGAATTCCCTTTTTCCCGGCTGAGCAAGCCGGTTTGCCCGCAACTCATTGCCAACACCCAGCCACCCCGCCGTATGTCCCAGCGCATTAACTTTGGCAAAATTAAGGAACCCGTAGAGCCACCGAATCTTATCGAGATTCAGTTGAAGTCCTACGAAGAGTTTCTGCAAAAAGACATCGCGCCGAGCAAGCGCAAGGACCTGGGGTTACAGGCGGTTTTCCGCGAAGTCTTCCCGATCTCGAGCTACGACGAGAAGATGACCCTCGATTTCACGCAGTATGAAATCGGTGAACCCAAGTTGAACCCGCTCCAGGCCATCCGCGAGGCGGAGACCTTCAGCGCCCCTCTCTACGTCACCTACGAACTGCGTGACGAAGCTGGTGCCAAACAGGAACGCGTGTACATGGGCGAACTGCCCATGATGACGACCCGCGGCACCTTCGTGATCAACGGCGCAGAGCGCGTGGTGGTCAGCCAGCTGCACCGCTCCCCTGGTATCTGTTTTGAAACCCAGCAGCACCTCAACGGCCGCTGGTTGTATGGCTTCCGCATCATTCCTGACCGCGGCACGTGGTTGGAAGTTCAGTTCGACACGAACGACCTCCTTTACGTCTACCTTGACCGCCGCCGTCGTCGCCGCAAGTTCCTTGCGACCACGCTCCTGCGCGTGATCGGCTATCCAGGTGATGAGGACATCCTCAAACTCTTCTATCCGATCGAGGATCTGAAGCTGAAGGAGACCATGAACGAGGAAGACCTCGCCATGAAGGTGATCTTCAAAGACATCCTCGACGGTGAACTCATTGTGGCCCGTGCCTATGAGCCGCTGACCCAGGGTATTGTGCGCCAGCTGATCGGCTTGGGCCACAAGAGCGTCCGCTGCGTGACTGCAACGCAGGACGACCTGATCATTGCCTCTCTCCGCAAGGATCCTGCCCACGACGAAGACGAAGCGCTCAAGGAAATCTACCGCCGTCTCCGCCCTGGAGATCCGCCGACCATCCCGAACGCCCGTGCGCTCGTGAAGCGGCTCTTCTTTGATCCCAAGCGTTATGACCTGACCCGCGTCGGTCGTTACAAGATCAACCAGAAGCTGACCATCAAGGTGGACGGCGAGGAGCGCATCCTCACCGCGACGGACGTGGTTTCCTCCCTCCGCTACCTCTTCAAGCTGCGTGCCGGTGAAGGCGTGCTTGATGACATTGACCACCTTGGCAGCCGTCGTGTGCGTGCCGTGGGTGAGCTCCTTGCCAACCAGTGCCGCGTGGGTCTTGCCCGTACGGAGCGTCTGGTGAAAGAGCGTATGACCCTCTTTGACGTCAACATGGACGTCATGACCCCGCAGAAGCTCATCAACCCGAAA
>JBGGMQ010000274.1:0-6965 GCA_041287975.1 Verrucomicrobium sp.
TTTTCAAGCCAGGACGGCACAGCAAACTGACCGAACTGCTCCTGTTCTTCGGCGTGGCCGCGTGCGGGTTTTTCCCCGGCTTGTGGGTCATCGACTTCCTTGTTGGCCGCTACGGCGTCCCCAGTTCCGTGGCCCAACTCGCATTCGTCTTCACCTCCTTCATCGTGAACTATGCGATGCGGAAATTCGTGATTTTCAAGGGCTAAGCCGTGGCTGAGTGCGCTGATCTGCCCCGCAACCGCCGCGCCGTCATCACTGGGATCGGCCCAGTGACACCCATTGGCACAGGCAAGGCGAACCTGTGGCAGGGTCTCCTTGCCGAGAAGAGTGGCATTGCCAGACTGCAATCCTTCGACACCTCTGAGACCCGCGCCAAATGCGCTGCGGAGCTGACAGATTTTGAAGTCTCCCGCTGGTATGCTGCCCATGAAGCGAAGCGCTGGGATCGCTGCACTCAGTTTGCCATGGTGGGCACCAAGCTGGCCATCGAAGACGCCGGACTCGACCTTCCCGACGGGGAGAAGCACCCACGCATCGGCGTGAGCTTCGGCAGCGCGCTCGGTGGCATCGCCGATGCCGAACGCCATCATGCCAAATTCCTCAGTGAGGGTGTCAAAAGCGTGCCCCGGGCTTTGGCGTTGCAAATCTTTGGTGGAGCTACCCATAGCAACATCTCCATCCACTACGGCCTGCAAGGCCCCGCCACCACCCACTCCAACAGTTGCGCCAGCGGCAACGTGGCTCTGGGCGATGCCCTGCGGCTCATCCGTGAAGGCTTGGCCGATGCCGTCATCGCCGGAGCCTCTGAAGCTCCCTTGAGCCCACTCACCTACACGTCCTTCGACCTCATCCACACGATGAGCCGCTGGCAAGGCGAACCCATCGCCCACGCCTGCCGTCCTTTCGACCAGTCGAGAGACGGCTTCGTGATGGGCGAAGGCGCCGCCTGCTTTGTGGTGGAGAGCTACGAGCACGCCGCAGCTCGCGGTGCCCGGATCTATGCAGAAATCGTCGGCTTCAGCCTGACGAGCGAGGCCCACCACATGACGATCCCCCGCCCCGACGGTGAGCCTTTGCGCCGCACCATGAAGCTGGCCCTGGACGATGCCCGCCTGCACCCGGATGCCATCTCGTACATCAATGCCCACGCGAGCAGCACACCGCAGAACGATGTGAACGAGGCCGCGCAAGTCGCTGTTCTATTTGGCCCCGATGCCCCTCCCGTCTCAGGTACCAAAGCCTACACGGGCCATGCCCTCGGTGCCGCCGGAGCCATAGAGTGCGCCATCAGCCTGCTGGCCATGGAGCACGGTTGGCTGCCTCCGACCCTGCATTTTGAAAAATCCAACTGCGCCCAGCTGGACTATGTGCCCAATCATGGGCGCGAGGCCAGGGTGAATGCGGTGCTGCTGAATTCCTTTGGGTTCGGCGGAGTGGACTCGACGTTGGTGCTCAAGAAGTTGGGCTAAACAGAAAAAGTTCCGAACCCTCTGCCTGGAGGTTCCGACTTTTGATCCATCCGTCGTCATTTCTGGCACGGACGCTGCTTGTTCGGGGCTTCTTATCATGCCTTTCCGAACCACTTTTGCATGTGCCCTGCTGATGCTCGGCATTTCTCTCACCGGGCACAGTGCCCGGGCCGCGGAAGCGGCGGCTCCAACGGAAGCTTCCATTCGTGCCACTGTAGTGGAGGCATTGACCAAAGAAGACAGCGCAGCCCAGGCAGTCGTTATCCGCACCCTGGCGCTGAATGGTGGCCCCATGGCTGTGGAACTGCTCACTCTCTGGAAGGAAGGTGGCATCTATCTCTACGAAGACGAAGCCGATCCCGGCAAGATCACTCCCGTCACCCTGACAGGTGAAAAGGATGCCGATGGCAAACAGGCCGCCCTGCTGCTGCTCGACAAATCCCCTCTCAAGGATGCCACCGGAAAGGCCATCCTCATTGATCCCGCCGAAGTCAGCGGCGCTGACACAGACTCCAACATCCGCCGCGCCATCAAGGATGTCACCGACATGTCGGCACTGGTCGATCCCGATGAGAACGTTCGCTTGAAAGCGGTTTCCAACGTGGGCCTTGAGCAAAACGTCGAAAAACTTCCCGCCCTCCAGGCTCGGGCTGAGGTGGAAACGAGTTCGGCAGTCAAGCGCGCCCTCTCTGAAGCTATCTCCCTGGCCCAGCTCAAGGTTCCGGATGATGCCACCAAGATCGGCGCGTGTTTGGCTCTCGGCAAACTTGGCTCCATTCCCAGCCAGGATGCATTGAAGACCGTCGCCGCCGAAGCGAACAAAGAAGGCAAAAAAGACGTGGCCGCCGCCGCCGAGAAAGCGCTCGGCGAGATCGCAACCCACCTCACGTTCGTCAACACCGCAGGGACGATGTTCCGCGGACTCTCTGCAGGGTCCATTCTTCTGGTGGTCGCCATCGGTCTGGCCATCACCTTTGGCTTGATGGGCGTCATCAACATGGCGCACGGCGAACTCCTCGTGGTCGGTGCCTACACCACCTACGTCGTGCAGTGCATCTTCGGTGCCGGCCTGACGCTCTCTCCCTTCAGCCAGTTCACCTTCACCATCCCGGGCATGCACACCTCGGGGGGCACCTACAGCACTTACTTCCTGGTGGCCCTGCCCTGTAGTTTCCTCATGGCCGCCATGGTGGGCATCGCTCTGGAGCGCGGCATCATCCGCTTCCTCTACAAGCGGCCTCTGGAATCCCTGCTGGCCACCTGGGGCGTCTCGATCGTGATGCAACAGTTGCTCCGCCTCATCTTTGGCCCGCAGAACGTGGCCTTGGAAAGCCCCTCCTGGCTCTCCGGCAGCTGGGTGGTGAATGACGTCTCCTTCGGCTGGAACCGCCTCTTTGTGATCGGTTTCGCGGTCATGATCATCTTCATGACTTGGCTGGTGCTGAACAAGACACCGCTGGGCCTGCTGATCCGCTCCGTGATGCAGAACCGCGAAATGGCTGCCTGCATGGGCGTGCGCACCGAGCGGGTGAACATGATGACCTTTGGCTTCGGCAGCGGTCTTGCTGGACTCGCCGGCGCGTTTATTTCTCAGATCGACAACGTCGGGCCTTACACCGGTCAGAGCTACATTGTGGACTCCTTCATGACGGTGGTCGTAGGCGGTGTGGGCAACATCATCGGCACCGTCATCAGCGCCCTCGGCATCGGGTTCGTCGATCAGTCACTCCAGCAGATCCTGGGCAACCCGGTTCTAGGGAAAATCCTCGTGCTCGTCACCATCATCCTCTTCCTGCAGTGGAGACCGCAGGGCCTCTTCGTCACCCGCAGCCGCAGCCTCGAATCCTAATGAACCGCCCCTTCCAACGACGCGAGAGCATCATCTTCTTTGCTTTCGCCTTTCTGCTCGTCGTCGTCCTTCCACTGGCCTCGTCCATGGGTTGGATCAGCCCCTTCAGGCTCAACACGTGGGGCAAGTACCTCTCCTACGCCATCCTCGCGATCGCCGTGGACTTGCTCTGGGGTTATACAGGCTTGCTCAGTCTCGGTCAGGCCCTCTTCTTCAGTCTCGGTGGCTACATGATGGGCATGTACCTCATGCTCATGATCGGCAAGATGGGCCAGTATAAGAGTGACCTGCCAGACTTCCTGGTTTTCCTCGGACACTCTCACTTGCCAGCCCTATGGAAGCCTTTTTACTCCTTCCCTTTTGCCATGCTCATGGTGATCGTGGTGCCCGGCGTGCTCGCCTTCATCTTCGGCTACCTCGCCTTCCGGTCCCGCATCAAGGGTGTTTACTTCTCGATTCTGACGCAGGCCCTCACCTATGGCGCGGCGCTGATGTTCTTCCGCAATGACCTGAACATGGGCGGCAACAACGGCTTCACCGATTTCCGCTTCATCCTCGGGGCAGACATCCGCAGTGACGGCACCAAACGCACACTCTTCATCGTTACTGCCATTGTCCTCCTTGGCGTCTACGCAGGCTGCCGCTGGCTCACGACCACCAAGTTCGGCCTCATCCAGCGGGCCGTGCGCGACAGTGAAAACCGCGTGCTCTTCTCTGGCTACGCTGCCGCCAATTACAAGCTCTTCGTTTTCGTGCTCTGCGCCGTCATCGCCTCCATCGGTGGCTCTCTCTTCGTGACTCAGGTCGGCATCATCAACCCGAGCGAGATGACGACTCAGAAGTCACTCGAAGCCGTGGTTTGGGTGGCCGTCGGTGGACGAGGTACATTAATCGGGCCTATCCTCGGAGCCATCGGGGTGAACTACCTCCAGAGCTGGGCCACCCGCGCCATGCCGGATTACTGGCTGCTCTTCCTTGGTGCCAGCTTCTCGGCGGCCGTGCTCTTCATGCCCAAGGGTATCATAGGCCTTCCTGCTCAGATCCGCGCCATGTACGCCAAGTACAAGGCCCGCTCCGAAAAAGACGAAACGGTCGCCGCTCCCACAGCCGCCGCCCCCGCCATCGCCGCAGCTCCTGCCGCTGGCACCACCCCTGTCACTCCCTCCTCACCCAGCGCTGAATGAGCCAGAAACCGTTCCTCCTTGCCGCAGAAGGTCTCAACAAGAGCTTCTCCGGTTTCAAAGCCATCACGAACCTCTCCTTTTACCTGGATGAGGGTGAACTCCGCACGGTCATCGGACCCAACGGCGCCGGGAAGACCACCTTCCTGGGCCTGATCACGGGCCGCACCAAGCCGGACACCGGCACGCTGCAGTTCGAGGGTCAACACAACCTGCTGCCCATGAACGAGTACGAGATCTACCGCCTCGGCATCGGTCGCAAGTTCCAGACTCCCACGGTGTACTCAGACCACACTGTCTTTGAAAACCTGCTGCTCAGCCTGGGTGGCTCCCGCAGCGTGTGGAAAAGCCTCTTCTACCGCATGAAGTCGGAGGACAAGGACCGCATCGAAGCCATCCTCAAGACCATCAATCTCACCGACCGCGCCCAGTGGAAGGCCGGAGCCCTCGCTCACGGTCAGAAGCAGTGGCTCGAGATCGGCATGCTCCTGGCGCAGAATGCCAAACTCCTCCTCGTGGACGAACCGGCCGCCGGCATGACGGACGAGGAAACGCACCGCACCGGTGAGCTTCTCCTCTCCCTCGCAGGAAAGCACACCATCGTCGTCATCGAGCATGATATGACCTTCGTACGCCAGATCTCCAAAGACCGCCGCGTGACCGTGCTCCACCAGGGCTCCGTCCTTTGCGAAGGATCCGTCGACTTCGTCCAGAGCAATGAGCGTGTGGTCGAGGTGTACCTCGGCCGCAAATCCAAGGCTGCATGATGCGGCATCGAACTGATCTGACCTGACCTGACTTCCCTTTCTCCTCTCCCCTCCCCGCATGAACGTTCTCGACATTGTTGGCCTGCAGGCTTCCATCGGCGGCAGCCGCATCCTGCGCGGCATTGACCTCACCATCCCGGAAAAGTCAGTGTTCTGCCTCATGGGCCGCAACGGGGTGGGCAAGACTTCCACGTTGAAGGCCATCGTCGGCCTTCTGGCCACGGAGAAAGGACACATCGATCTCGCGGGACAGACGCTGAACCGCCTGCGCTCGGAAGACCGCGCCCGCCTGGGTCTCGGCTACGTGCCCCAAGGTCGTGACATTTTCCCCCACCTGACGGTCGAGGAGAACCTGCACATCGGCCCCATCGCCCGTGGAAAAAAACTCAATGGCGAGCTGGAGCGCATCTTCACCCTCTTCCCCATTCTGAAAGAGTTCCTGCCTCGCAAAGGCGGCATGCTTTCTGGTGGCCAGCAGCAGCAGCTCGCCATTGGCCGGGCCCTGTTGACCAACCCCAAGCTCCTCATCCTGGACGAGCCCACGGAAGGGATTCAACCCAACATCATCGACCAGATCGGTGACGCCATCAAGATGCTGCGCGCCGAGGGCCAGATGAGCATCCTGCTCGTCGAGCAGTACCTCGACTTCTGCAAAGAGCTGGGCGACGTCTTCGCCATCCTGGAGCGTGGCACAGTGGCTGCTGCCGGAGAGATGAAGGCCCTCAGCGAGGAGATGATCAAAGAGTACCTCACGGTCTGAGTCGGGCGTTGCCAAATGCTCCGTTTCAGATCAATCTCTCCCGCAAGCAAGCAGCAGCAGTAGCAACCTATCATCTCACCGCATGAGTTTCCGGACCCTTCTCAAGACGAGCCTGCCTCTGGCGGCACTGACCTTTGCCCAAACTCTTTCCGCCCACCCGGGGCACTACCATCCTGAAGGCGATCAGGTGGACGAGTTCGATGTCGAATCGTTCTTCTCTGCCGTAGCCCATCCGTTCACCGGGCTGGATCACATGGTCGCGGCAGTCGCCGTCGGATTCCTTGCTTTCACCATGGGCCGTCGCATGGGTCTCGCCCTTTCCGCTCTCTTCCTTGGCATGCTGGCCGTTGGCTCTGCTGTGGGTCGTGCGGGATTGGGAGTACCGATGCTGGAGCAGGGTCTTGCCCTCTCCGTTGTGGGCTTGGGTCTGATGCTGATGTTCTACAAGAGCTCCGGCAGTGCCCTGCGCCTCGCCATCGTGGCGGCCATGGGTTTCTGGCATGGCAACGCCCACGGCCTGGAAAATGCTGGCGGTCTCTTCGCCATGGGCCTCTGGCTCGGCACCCTCCTGGTAGTCGGCTGCGGCACTCTGCTTGCCCTGCCTGCGTCCAGGCTCACCGCCCAGCCTCATCGCTTCGCCGGTGCCGCTGTGGCCATCGCTGGCGCAGCCTTCTGTCTCGCCCTTTTCGCCTAATCCCAGCCGGTCTCTGACTCATGCACCTTTCCCCGCGCGAACAGGAGAAGCTCATGGTGGTGGTAGCGGGCGATCTCGCCCGACGCCGCCGTGATCGTGGCCTCAAGCTCAACTACCCCGAAACGATCGCCCTCATCACCTCCGAGATCTTCGAGGGAGCCCGCGATGGCAAGTCCGTCTCGGAGCTCATGAGCTTCGGCACCACGATCATCAAGCGGGATGAGGTGATGGAAGGCGTCGCGGAA
>JBGGMQ010000275.1:0-6486 GCA_041287975.1 Verrucomicrobium sp.
GGGTCTATGTGGCGCATCTGCGGAAGAAGCTGGGAGATGAGGCGGGAGTACAGATTCGGAATGAGCCAGGGATAGGATACCGGTTGGTAGAAACAGGGTCGGGGGTGGCAGGGGAATGAGGTTTAACCACAGAGACACAGAGGGCACAGAGACTGATTTTTTAAGAGGTCGGTCGGGTGACGTTGTTTCCTGGAGCTGACTTGAGAGTTTTTTTGGGAGGCTGACTTGGGCATCTTGAGGAGGGGAACAGGCGATCTTGTGATCCACTACTTTGCTGCCGCCAGGGCGGCTCCCCGGTCCCGAAGGGACCACGGAAATTAGCCGGTGGTGCCAACCACCGGTGGGCACGTGACACCTGATATTGCGTCCCGGAGGGACGCTGGAAGGGGTGGCTGGTTTGGAAGGTGCGAGGCATGCCGTTGCGACGTCAGGGGCTCCAGCGTCCTTCCAGGACGCAAGTTTCTCACCCGCGCACGTACCGGTGGTTGGCACCACCGGCTATCGTCCATGGTCCCTCCGGGACCGGTTGCGTTTGCTTCGCAATACTTCCTTCACAACTTCGGCGGGAGCTTTCCCGCTTCGCGGAGGATCTCCGCAGGGATTCGAATAGTGGCGATCTTGGGCGAGCCCACTTCAAAGGAGGCCATTTCCCGGAACAAGGAAAAACCTCCAATATGAATATTGTGCATGTCCACCCACGGGATGAAGAGCCGGCGGTGGGCGATGCGGAAGGGCCATTGGTTTTCCAGAAAGAGACCGCTTTCCGCTACCTGGATACGCAGGGTGCCTTTGTAACTGGCCAGTCCCACCATGCCATACTGGCCCGACCAGACCCGGCCTTCCGGCATCACAGTGGCGGCATAACTGGCCGCGACTCGCTGCCAGCCCATCTGGCTGATCAACCACAACACGAAACACCAGAACAGGGGAAAGATAACGGCAAACAGCAGTGGAACGAGCAACCACAGCCAGGGAGACGGGGGCGCGGACTCAGGCATGGTAGTTCAGGTGCTCTTGCTTATCCTGGTGACACTCTACTATCCCTGCCCAACCCTAGCCGCCCAAACGCGTCACGCTGCCGTCCTTGAGCCGCATCAAATACTCGCCGGGGGCGATGTGCTGCGGCCGGATGCAGATGCGGTAGTGGCCGGGCTTGCTGAACTTGGCGCGACCAACGGTCACGGACTTGTAGGCTTCCCCACCGCCTGTCTTTTCCACCAGTCGGAGGAAAGATTCCTTGCCAATGGTCAGGCGGTAGCGGCCCTGGTTGGCTTTGTCGAATGCCTGGTTGATCTGCACTTCATACTCACCCGGTTGATCCAGCTTCACCAGCCAGTTCACCTGATCGCCAACGTTGATCCAGTTGATGATGGCTCCTCCATCCACAGTGAGCGGGCCGGGAGGCAGCTCTGCCTTGTCTGCCACCAGCACCGTAGTGGCGTCCGTGATGGTCGTCACTCTGTCGAGTGACTGATTGATGGTGCGAATAGCGCTGTCGGCCACCGGCTTGCGACGAGGTTCCTTGTTCGCCAGATCGCGGAAGAAAGCGATGGCCACCGGATCTGCCACACGGGCGAGTGCTCCCAGGATGGCGGCCTGCTCTCGACCATCGCGAGTGGCATCGAAAGCCTTGGTGAGAACCGTGGCGATCTCATCCTGCGGAACGTCACCTGAGAGCGGGGCGAGGGAGCCGAGGCTGTTGATGGCATTGGTCCGCACCAGTGCGTCCTTCTCTTTCCCGATGAAAGTCTCCAGTGCGGCCACAGGTTCTGCGGTGGGCCAGTCGCCAAAGGCGAGAGCCGCTGCAGTGCGCAGCTTTACGCTGCCATTGTCCAGTGCCTTCGTGATGTCATCGAGGGCGTTGTTTCCTCCCAGCCTGCCCAGGGTGCGCAGGAGGGCGGCCTGTACGTCATCCGTGCCGGAGTTGGCGCGGTAGGCCTGCAGCACCGGCAGGCTGCGACGTTCTGTGTCAGGTTCCTTGCGGGCCGCATTGACCACGGCGGTTTCCGCCGCGCGAAGCTCGTCGATGTCATTTCCTGCAACCTGCTCCACCATGAACGGCACTTCAGAGGGGCTGGCTATCTTGCCAAGGGCATTCCAGCTCGCGATGCGAACGTCCGTTTCCCTGGCCCGCTCCAGCTGGCGGACGATGGGCTCCACAGCATCGGCGATGTTGCGCCCTCCCACCACGTTGGCAATGTTGCGACGCGCCCATGGTTCCTTCGCTCGAGGCACGTACTGGCTGATCAGTTTGTTGTTGCCCTCGCTATCCTCAAACTTCAGCAATACTGCAGCCGCGGCATCGCTGTTGCGCGGATCCTCCAGATAGCCCAGCAGCAGATTCACGTCCTTGTAGCTGCCTGTAGGTTTGGCCATTTGGGCCAGCGTCTCGAAGCGGCCTTCAGACATGGACCGCTGGATGAAGTGAAATCCCACACCCGCGACGGCCAGGCCGACCAGCGTCAGCGGCACGCCTTTGGTGAGCCATTTCGGCAGCGCCTTCTTGTGCTGCAGATGCTTTGGTGCAGCAGCGGCGGCAATCGTCACCGGCTTGACCGTGGGCTTGGGTACAGGCCTCTGGCCGAGCGCTTGTGTGATGCTGCCACCGGGGCGGGTGAACTTGGGGGCGGCCCGGCGCAGGGCCTGGGTGGCCGTGCCTCCAAGGGCGGGCGCGGGCGGCGGTGCCGTCATCAGATCTGGAGGCGGAGGACGGCGGGCAATGGCGGCCTCTTCTTCAGGAGTCAACGGTGCCTGACCTGCCTGGAACCACTCAAAGGCATTGTCCATCGAGGCGGGACGATGGTCCGGCTGACGGCTCATCAGCCACTCCACCCAGCGGCAGAGGTCCACGGGCAGATCTGGCCGCATTTGCGCCAGCGGGATCGTGCTGTGGTACAGGTGGCTCGCCATCACTTCAGGGGCCGTGTCTCCTTGAAACGGGTACTGCTGGGTGAGGGCAAAATAGAAGACACAGCCCAGAGAGTACAAGTCCGTGCGGACATCCACCGGCGAGCGCTCGAACTGCTCGGGTGCCATGAAATAGATGCTGCCTAGAATGGCTCCTTCCGCATCCGTCTCCTGCACCATGGGCTGGTGGGCGATCTTCGAGAGGCCGAAGTCCAGGATCTTGATCTGGAACTTGCCGCTGGGCAGCCAGATGACCATGAAGTTCTGCGGCTTGATGTCGAGGTGGATCAGGCCCGTGGCATGGGCGGCGATCATTCCTTCCAGTGACTGGCTCACGAGCTGGCGGAAGTCGCCCTCGTTCAAGGCACCGCGTTCAATGATGTCCTCAAGCGTTTCCCCCTTGAGGAGCTCCATCACGATGTAGGCCCCTTCCTCATCCTTGCCCACGTCAAAGATGGTGACGATGTGCGGATGCTGCAGGGTGGAGAGCGTGCGCGCCTCTTCAAAGAGCTGTTCCGCCTGCCGGTCTGCCTCTTCTGGTGATTCCGCCCGCACCCGCTTCAGGGCAACTTCTCGCCGCAGGTTCCGGTCGTACGCTTTGAAGACACTTCCCAAGCCGCCATCGGCAATTTTTCCCAGGACTTCGTAGCGGTTTTGACTCATGTGCTGGAGAAAGGAGGCCGGGTGGTGCGAATCACCCGCAGGGTAAAGATTGAGGTAATCCCAGAGTCAATCAAATGGGGCTGGCTTTGGCAAGCAAGTAAACAGAGGGATCGGCAAACTTGCCGGGTGGACACTGACAACAAACGGGAGCTGGCAGGGAAAGTTCGCGGTAAAAAAAGAGGGCAGCAGAGGTTTTGATCTCTGTTGCCCTGAAAAACTTTTCTCCTGCGCTGGCAGCCTGTGTCGCCGTTACCAGACGCGCTCGAGGAACTTCTCGAAGGGGCCTTTCAAGGATTCAGGCTTGGTGCCCTTCTTGCCCTTTTTGGCGCTGCTGGTGGCCATTGCCACGACGGGGCCTTTTTGCTCCACCACCTTGATGGACTTGATCTCAACGCGCTCGAGGGGGCAGTCGTTGGAGTCGGTGGCGACGCGGGACAGTTCCTTCAGGTCATCCATGCCCACCACCACTTTGCCGAACACGCTGTACTGCCCGTTGAGGCTGCTCATGTCGCCCACGGCGAAGTAGAACTGCGTGCCGTTGGACTTGCGGTTTGGGTTCACTTTGTCACTGCGACGCGCCATGGCCACGGAGCCGATGGTGTGAGGGAGCTTGAACTCACCTGGAATCGTGTACTCCTCGCCCAGACCCCACTGGTCGCGGTTGTTGTTGTCTTTGCTGGCCGGGTCCCCCGTCTGCACCAGATAGTCATCTACTGAGCGGTGGAAGGCCATGCCGTTGTAGGCACCCTTGTTCACGTTTTCCGTGAAGTTCTGCACCGTCACGGGAGATTCATTGGGGAAGAGCTCAAACACGATCTGACGGTCTTCGCCACCGAAAGTGACCTTCATCACCGCGAGGGTGTGGGTCTCGTTCACTTTGCTGTCCACCGCCGCTGGCAGGTCTTTTTTCACGTCGGAGGCCTTGATGGGCTTCAACGGTCCGGTCGTTGGTTTTTCACTGGCAGGCGCTGGAGCCGGGCTGTACGCCGGGTCCTGGGCATGGACGGCGGGCAGGGCTAGAAATGTGGCCAGGAACAGGCAGCGGAAAGACAACTTCATGGGGACGAATGGGGTGCGGGTTATGCGTAGGCGTGGTAGCCTCGATTGGGCCAAAGTGCGAGCGGTTTTAAGCGCGATTCTGCACGTTGCTGCCGAACAAAAGATCACGTCCGGGTCTCCTGGAGCCTTTCAGGGCTGCCATGGCGGGCCTAGCGAAGCTTCTGAATCGTGGCGGGATCCACGGTGGGAGCAGGCTCGGAGGTGACGGGTTCCTGCAATTTCGGTGCAGGAGCGGGTGCTGAGGGGCCGGATACCTGGGTCCCATCGGCACGGTAGGTTGGCAGTGACGTCGGCTCCGTGTTCATGGGGAGGTCTCCCGCCTCCATGGGACGGAGGCGCGGCTTGATCACCCGGGGCTTCATGCCCCACTGGCTTTCGATGCGATTCACATCCGACGCGTTGGGATTAGAAATGACTTCTCCGCCCGTAGGACCACCGGTTTCACACGAGACCAATACCAACGAGGAGGCAGCCAGGGCCGGGAGCAGAAGGAAATTCCAGTTCATGAGGGAATAATATCGACGAGGAAAGTTATCTTAGGGTCAGCATCGGGCGCAAGCAATAGAGAACGCTTGGCTGCAAAAGCTTGTTTCACGTACGCCAGGCCTGTGGGGCGGTGGGTGGAGGGGGAAAGGGTGACGCTGGTCACATGGCCAATCTGCTGCAGAGTGTCATCCTCTCGTGCGGAGTAGAGGGCGGCTCCGGCCTCAAGGGGGGCTTGCGCCTCTTGGGCCTCAAGCCGCACCAGAGTCTGGGGCATTTTTCCAGTCGTCTTGATGCGCGAGAGGATCTCCTGACCGATGTAGCAGCCCTTTGCGTAGTCCATGCCTTGGTCCTGTAGACCCGCCTCGGGTGGGAAGACCTCTCCGTTCAATTCGGTGGGCCATGCGGGGACCCCTTGCAGGATCCGCCAAGCCTCAAGTTCTTCCGGACTCACGATCAACTCTGTAGCGACGGTCGGAAACGGCTCCGATGCTGGCCACCAGATGTCCACACCGGGAAGGCCGAATCGGCGGGACTTCACCGACTGGGCGGTGGAGGAAAGATCCAGAGCGGAGGTCAACGACACCGCTTCTCCGAAGAAATGCCAGAGTTGCCATTCCTCTGTCACGTCGAGGAGTTCCACGTCGTCGGCGATGATGTAGCGCTCCAGGCGCATGCCCAGAGATTCACGAAGACCTGCCTCAGCATCCACCACCAGTCTGCTGGACTCTGCAGATCCCGCGGCATGCACGAAAATGTCGCCCTCGATGCGGCCTTTGACATTCGTCACGCAGGCATACACCGACTCTTCTACCGTGGCCCGCTTCACCTGATTGGTCACCTGACCATTCAAGTATCGCACCCGGTCTCCGCCAGTCAGGGTCCACTTGGCCCGGGCGGAGAGATCTGCTGCTCCGCCGCGAGCCGAAATTGCCTCAAATCGATCCTGTGTCATGCAAGGCACTATGTTTATCGCTGACCTCCGCGCGACCGTTTCCGGGAGCGCTTGGAGGATTTGCCGGAATCTTGGGAACTGGGCGTTGCGGCCGCACCGGCCTCTACGGGAGTTTCCCCCTCTGCTGCAGGAGTTTCTTCCTCATCGTCGTCGCCGTCTCCCTCCGTGTCTGCGTCTCGGTCTGGATCGGGCTCCCCATCTTCGGCGACCGACTCTGTTGCGGCATTCGTTGCAGGTTCAGGGGTGGGGGCGTTCTCTGCTGGTTTGACGACCATCGGGGGCGGCGGCCCAGGCGCGAGCGTCGGCACGACGACACCCAAAGTGCCCGTCAGCCGGGTCAGCGGTGGTTCGCTGGCCCCTTCGGCCACCACGGCTGTTTGCTCTTCGGTTTCAGCGGGGGTTGCTGGCAGGGTGAACTT
>JBGGMQ010000276.1:0-3395 GCA_041287975.1 Verrucomicrobium sp.
CATGGCCTCCGCGAGCGCTGCCTCGACTACCAAGACGGCCGCGTCGTCGTCTGCCCTTAATCAAGAGGCATCACCAGCGCAGCCCATCCCCCGCATCCCTCAGGCTCATCGCGCCCGCAACGAAGCAACCCTGAGCATAAAGACACGACAATTGTCTTTCATTCTTGAGTCGCGGAATGCTACATTCCCTACTCCCTTCGTCACGTTAGAACGCTAGGCCCCCACCTCCCCATCGTCATTTTCGGGTCGATCGACCAAGGGCGGCAGCATGCCCACAGAGGAAGGCTCTCTCCATTCCTCATTCATAATTCCTAATTCATAATTTTTAAGAGCGATGTTCGTTCTCGGTCTTAACGCCTACCACGGTGACTCCGCCGCCGCCATCCTCCAGGACGGTCAGGTCATCGCCGCCGTCGAGGAGGAGCGCTTCCGCCGCATCAAGCACTGGGCCGGCCTCCCCACCGAAGCCATCAAATACTGCCTCGATGTCGCAGGCATCTCCTTCAGCGACCTCCGCCACGTCGCCATCAATCTCAATCCGAAGGTCAACCACGGTCGCCGCCTCCTCCACGTCCTCCGGCACCTCCCCTCCCCGCGTCTCCTGCTTGCCCGCCTGGCCAAGCTCGGCAAGACCGCCAGCCTCCGCGACACCCTCGCCACCGCCATTCCCGGCCAGCCCCTCCATCCCGAGGCCCAGATCCATCACATCGAGCACCACCTCGCCCACCTCGCCTCCTCCTACCTCTGCAGCCCCTTCGACGAAGCCGTCAACGTCTCCGTCGATGGCATGGGCGATTTCGCCAGCGCAGCCTGGGGCATGGGTCGCGGCCAGCAGCTCAGCGTCGACCAGCGCATCTACTTCCCCCACTCCCTCGGCATCTTCTACTCCGCCCTCACCCAGTGGCTCGGCTTCCCCCACTATGGTGATGAGTACAAAGTCATGGGCCTCGCCCCCTACGGCCAGCCCCACTTCCTCGATCAGATGCGCCAGATCGTCCGCCTCCAGACCGACGGCACCTTCCAGCTCGACCTCCGCTACTTTCGCCACCATCGCGAGGCCGTCCCCTACTCCTGGGACAACGGCTCCCCCGAGGTCGGCACCCTCTTCACCCCCGCCCTTGAGGCACTCCTAGGCCCCGCCCGCACCAAAGACCAACCCCTCGATCAACGCCACCGCGACATCGCCCGCTCCATCCAGGCCATGTTCGAGGAGGCCCTCTTCGCCCTCCTGGAGAAACTCCACGCCCGCTACCGCTGCGATGCCCTCACCCTCAGCGGCGGCTGCGCCATGAACTCCGTCGCCAACGGCAAAGTCTACACCCGCAGCCCCTTCCGCCGCCTCTACATCCAGAGCGCAGCCGGAGATGCCGGAGGCGCCATCGGCTCCGCCATGGTCGCCGCCCAGACCCTCCAGAATTCCTCATCCTCGACTTCGAGTCCGACTCTTCCGCATCCCGGAACTCCGGCATCTCAAAATTCCTCATTCCTCATTCCTAATTCCTCAGTGGAATTAGCCCGCCACCACTGCCAGCACGCCTACTGGGGCCCCCAGTACCCCGAGTCCGACTTCGCCACCCTCCTCTCCGCCGAGTCCGCCCGCCTTCAGGAAGCCGGCTGCCAGATCACCGTCCACACCGATCCCGCCCCCCTCTGCGACGCCGTCGCCCACGCCATCAGCGAAGGCAAAGTCATCGGCTGGTTCCAGGGCCGCCTTGAATGGGGCCCCCGTGCCCTCGGCAACCGCTCCATCCTCGGCGACCCCCGGCGTGCCGATATGAAGGACATCCTCAACGCCAAAATCAAGCGCCGCGAATCCTTCCGCCCCTTCGCCCCCAGCGTCCTTCGCGAGGAAGTCCCCTCCTGGTTCGAGACCGACGACGACGTCCCCTTCATGATGCAGGTCTTCCAGGTCCGTGAGGAAAAGCGCCCCCAGATCCCCGCCGTCACCCACGTCGATGGCAGTGGCCGCCTCCAGACCGTCTCCGCCAGCACCAATCCCATCTACCATCAGCTCATCAGCCGTTTCCACACCCTCACCGGCGTCCCCATGGTGCTGAATACCTCCTTCAACGAAAACGAACCCGTCGTCTGCCACCCTCGCGAAGCCCTCGAGTGCTTTCTGCGGACAAAGATGGACGTCCTTGTCCTCGGGCACCACCTCGTCACCAGGTAGGCAAAAGCCCTCGCCCCGCCACTCCCCTCCATTTGTTGGCAATAACTCCCAGATAATATATGGCGCGCCCCTTTCTCGTGAATCTTCTCCGTCGATCCCTCTGCCAAAGAGTCCGTTTTGGACCGTTCAGAGGGATGCGCTACACCGATGAGGCCCAAGGCAGCGCCCTCATGCCCAAAATCCTCGGCACCTACGAACTGGAGCTTCACAGCGCCTTCGCCGGGGCCTACGCGCAGGACGACCTCTTCGTCGTAGATGTAGGTGCCGCAGAGGGCTACTACGCAGTCGGCCTCCTGTATCGCAATCCCGGAGCCCGCGTCGTCGCATTCGAGACCACCCCCTCCGGCCGGAGCCTCATGCAGCACGTCGCCATGAAGAACCAAGTCGCCGAGCGCCTCACCATCCTCGGCGAGTGCGACCCCGGCACCCTGCAGTCCGTTCTTAGTTCCAAACCCGGCGCCCTCGTTGTTATGGATGTGGAGGGTGCCGAAGAGTGGCTCCTCGATCCCGCCACCGTCCCCGCCCTCACCACCTCCCGCATCATCGTAGAGGTCCACGGCGGCCTGGAGGATCGCCTCGAGGCCCGCTTCAGCGGTACGCATCAGATCACCCGCATCGCCTCCCGCGAGATCCACCCCTCAGACATCCGCCCCATCCCCTGGCGCTGGCTCGCCACCCTTTTCAAAAAACACGCCCGCCGCATGCTCCACGAGCGCTCACACCGCATGCACTGGCTGGATATGAAGCCGCGGATGGCGTGAGTTGCTGAGCCTCCCTCCTGCCTGCCCCCGCGAAGCCCTCAAATGCTTCCTGCGAACCAAGATGGACGTCCACATCTTGGTAAGCACTTGGTTAATCAGTGAGAACGGACAAGCTCGGACCATGTTGAACTACAGATTCAACCTTCGAGGTCATCACCAAATCCTTCTTGCCTGCACCATCTTGCTAAATCTGGTTATTGCCATTTAACCCTGTGAATCAAAAGCTCGCTCCCACCTTCAGTGCTGTTGGCAAGCCCAAGCACGCGGCCTTTGTCATCGACTCGATCGAGGCTCCTCATGGCACCGAAATGCTGGCCATGATTTTGGCGGGTGAACTGGTCGACCTCGGATGGAAAGTCTCCATTTTCACCGCTGAATATACACCAGCAACGTCAGCGTGGACCAGCTTTCTCCAAAGACACTCCATTCGGGTGTACCGTCCTCCCATTAGACTCTTGCGC
>JBGGMQ010000277.1:0-6204 GCA_041287975.1 Verrucomicrobium sp.
CCGCTGTCTCGTCAGATCGGTGACTTGATCGACTCGATCGGCGAGGAACCTATTCGGTTGCGGGAAATTATTTTCGTTTTGCAGGGCAGTTCCTACCTGATGCTGTTGATCCTGCTTTCGGTGCCGTTTTGCTTCCCCATTCCTTTGCTGGGCCTTTCTACGCCTTTTGGGGCGGTGATCGCGATCATTGGCCTGCGTCTGGCCCTGCGCAAGGAGCCTTGGCTGCCGGATCGGATTCTGAATGTGCAGATGTCCGCCAAGCTGGCGACCAAGCTGCTGCGCACGAGTCAGAAGTCGATTCGCATGCTGGAAAAGATGCTGCGCCCTCGTTGGACCTACATCGTGGACCCTCCAGTGTACCATCACCTTTACGGGGCCATCATCTTCTCCTGTGGGGCTCTGCTGTTGCTGCCCTTGCCCATTCCCTTCAGCAATGTCCTTCCAGCGTTGCCAGTGATCCTGCTGGCCGGAGCCCTCCTGGAGCGGGACGGGCAGTTCGCCTGCGCAGGGGTTGCCATGTTCCTCATCAACATTCTTTTCTTCGGTGCCATCTTCGCTGGCGGCGGTGCCGTGATCGGCTGGCTGGAGGCCTGGTTCAGCGGGGTGTATGACCCCGATGAATCCATGACGCCCGGGTTGGAGGAGATATTGGAGTAGGAGTTACCTCACACTGGCACCCACGCTTGCTGCTCACTGCTGCGCAGTATGGCCTCGCAGAGGCGCACCTCGTAGTGGCCCTCCTCCGCCGTGGCGAAAAGAATTGGGGTGGTTTTGCCACTGGCAATGTGCTCGTAGACGGCCCGTGAGTGCATCTTGTGACCATCCGGGAATCCTTCAGCGTGGCCGCCGGGATTGTCGGTGAAGTTGGCCACGTCTTTGTCAAAGCCCGGCGTGTTGCGGGTGAGAACCTGGTTGGGCTGATCCCGGTAGCCCGCCTGAATTTCGTTGGGCTGCTGGAACTCCCACTGCACGCTGCCTTTGGTGCCGTAGATGCCGACGTAAAGGCTGCATTTCCAGCCCGCGGCGACCTGTGAAACGGCGCAGTTCGCATGCACGCCACTGACCTGCCCGTGCTCGCTGGAACCGAACTTCAGGAGGACGCTGCCGAAGTCTTCGGTGTCCACCTCAAACGGGACCATGTCCTCCCGCGCGGCCTGGGTGAAAGTCTGCACCTCGCCCGTGGGCCGGTAGCGGGTTTTATGAAATGTCTCCAGTGTGGCGAAGACGCTCTCGGCACGCGCTCCAAGGATAAAGGAAACAGCGTCGATCCAGTGCGTGCCGATGTCGCCCACGGCACGAAGTTTGCCGCCTTCACTGGCCTGCACCCGCCAGTTGTAGTCCGTGTCCTTCAGCAACCAGTCCTGGAAGAAATGCCCCTGCACATGGATGATGCGGCCCAGCTCCCCCCGTTGCACCATGGCCCGCATCTGGAGAATGGCGGGATAGAAGCGGCAGAGGTAGTTCACTGCGAAGACGCGGTCACTGGCCTCGGCAGCGGCGACCAGTCTCGCGGTCTCCTCGGTGTTCATCCCCAGTGGCTTTTCGCAAATGACGTGTTTACCCGCGGCCAGGGCAGCGAGAGCCTGCTCGACATGGACCTTGTTTGGCGAGGTGATGTGTACGACGTCCACATTCGACGATCGCACCAGGCCCTCGTAGTCGTAGTTGCCGTACACTTCCGGGATGCCCCATTGATTGGCCAAACCTTGGGCTCCCTTGGTCGAACCACAGATGGCCGTCACCTGCACGCCGAGACGCTTCACCGCTTCGATATGAACGGGAGCGATAAAGCCGGTGCCAATGATGCCTGCGCGCAAATGGTGGAGAGGAAGGGGCATGGAAATCTGGAAAGAGAGGGGAGTTGGAAATTCAGAGCAGCGTCACTTGGCGGACTTGACCGGCAAGAACTGGACTGCGTCGGCGATGACAACTTTGGTAGGGTCGGTGCCGTCCGTCGAGATTTTAACGAAGGAGCCTTTCCCTGCCAGGAAACGGAAAGTACCGAGGCTGCGAAAGAGCCGCTCGTGCGCGGGTTCCTCCTGCTGGTTGATCCGGAAAGTTTTCTCGCCATCCGCATGATGGATGGTGACGGGCGCATTTGTGGCGCGGCGCACGTTGTAACAATGAGCGATGCGGACCTCGTAGAGCCCCTCTTGCGGGATCTCGGGAGTGAACGTCACTGACTTGGCACCCTTGCCGGCCTTCATATCGTGGAGGTAGCCCAGGCCGACATAGGGCGGCGTATGGGTCGAGTACTGCCACTCGCCCTCCAGTGTGGCAGACGTCTCATCGACGACAATGCCCGGTAAGGAGGTTGGACTGGCCACGATAAAGGGAACCAACTCCGGTCGGTCGACTTCACCTGGGGCATGGATACCCGGAAGCGCCTTCGGGTGAGGTTTCAGCACGACCGAATCGGCTGCGAGCAAGGAGGAGAGCAGGGCAGGCAGAACGAGGACAGACCGGGGGAACGCGCTTGGCATTCAGGCGGATACGCTTTTTGCGAACGTCCCTTGCAGAAATTGGCATTGCAGGGAGCCCTGCGCCACACGATGAGAGTTTGAATGGTACAAACGGGTGCTCCAGGAACAAAACGATTGTGTGCCTTGTTCGCACTCAATGCGTTCGCCTTGGGGCTGTGGAGCGTGAATTTCCCGGGCGTGCTTCGCGCTCACGGTCTGGAGAGCATTGTTCCGTACACGTTTGCGTGCAACTCCATCGCAGCCCTGGTTTCGCCCTTGGCTGTCGGTGCTCTGGCGGACCAGCGCATGGCACCTGAGCGGGTGCTCCGGCTGCTCGGGTTCGGTACCATTTTTTTCCTTGGCCTGCTCTTTTATGCCATTGAGCACCACTGGGGGGCAGGGTGGGTGCTGGGGCTGGCCCAGGCGCATGCCCTCTGGTCGGTGCCGACTTTTGGACTCACGACCAGCCTGGTGATGTCCCGCCTCAGCAAGCCCAAAGAGCAGTTTGGGCCCGTCCGAATCTGGGCGACCTTGGGTTGGATGGGGGCCTGTCTCATGGTAAGCTGGGTGCTGCATGCGGATACCTCCGTCATATCCGGCTATGCTGCCTGCGTGGCCTGGGTGATCACGGTGGGGATGACCTTTGCGCTACCCAAGCGGGATCGTCTGCATCTGCCGCGGCACCGCCGCTCGGTAAAGGAAATCCTGGGCCTGGACGCATTGCCTCTGTTGCGCCATCCCGATCACATCGTTGTCTTTGCAAGTGCAGCGTTGTTGAACATGGCGCTGGCGGCTTTCTACCCCTTCACGGTCCTGCACCTCGCGGATCGAGGCATTCAGCAGGTGACAGCGGCCATGAGCTTGGGCCAGATCACGGAGATCATTGGGATGCTGGCCTTGTCATCGATCATCACGAGGATCCGCCTGAAGTGGATTTTCCTGTCGGGGATCGCCTTTGGCATTCTCCGGTATGCTTTGTTTGCCCTGGATTCCACTCCCGCCTTGCTCGTGGGCATCTTCCTGCATGGGTTGTGCTTTACCCTCTTTTTCATCACGGCCCAGATTTACCTGGAGCAGCGTATTCCCGCCGAGATGCGGGCGAGAGCGCAAGCTCTGCTGACGGTGATGATGGGTGGCGTAGGCAATCTGCTCGGCTACCTCGGCACAGGCTGGTGGCGCAGGGTTTGCCATTCGGGGGACGGCCATACCGACTGGACAACTTTCTGGCTGGGGATGACCCTGCTGACTACGGCAGTGTTCATCTTCTTTGCCATCGCCTACAAAGGGCGGAAAAGAGAGAGCACCGACTCTCCTGACGATCTCTGAGCTTCGCCCTAGGCCACGGCCTCGAAGTGGTGCTCGCTCTTGTACACTTCCTTCCACTGCAGGGCATCCGTGCTGTGAAGGATGCGTCCCTTCCAGTGGACCCCGACATACTGGCCTTCGCTGTAAGTGGCGGCCAGAGGAGCGTTTTGATTGTCTTTGCGCTCCCAGTTGATGCCATCCGGTGAGAAGTAAGTCGCCCCCTGGCCGATGGCGACGAATTTGGAGTCTGCCCAGACGATGGAGTTCAAGTGTTCACCCTCCAGGCCCACCTGTCGGTTCTCCCAAGTCTTTCCGTCACGGGTGGTCATGCGCAAGCTGTGCAAGCCCACACCCACAAAAGTGCCGTTCCCAAAAGCGACATCGACGAGAGTATCGATCGCTTTGATTTTCTCCACATCTTCCCAGTGGGAGCCGTCTTTGGAACAGGCCCGTCGCCCGCGGTCACCCACACCGACCCACAAGCCGTTGCCATAGGTGATGCGACGTAGAATGAATCTGCCGGGAATGGAGATGAAACCGCTCCACTTCACACCGTCAGGAGAAGTCATGACAAAAGGTTTGGCGCTTCCCACAGAGCCAGCATCGCCACCCACAGCGAGGAAAGCTCCGTTGCCGTGGGCAATGCCCTGGACGTAGTTGGAGTACTTCGCATCATTCGTGGAGGACGCCCATGTCACGCCGTCAGGGGAGCTGAGCATGATATTCTTGCCGCCCAGAGTGCCCACACAGACATAATGGCCACCGCCTTTGGCCGCGGCCCGGTAGACTTCGCCATCCTTCCCGAGGGCGAAATTCTTCCAATTGATACCGTCATCGGAGACGATCCGCTGACCCTGGTGACCGCAGGCGACAAACATGGAGTGAGTCCAGCTTAGGCGAGGTCAGGCAGTCGGCCGTTGTAGGCGGCATTTTTGGAGGTGCGGCTTTCACCGAATTCCTCACATGGCACGCCTACGCGATTGAGCATCTCCACGTAGAGGTTGCTCATCGGAGTGTTCTTGCCGCAGTCCACCTGTCTGCCAGTGCGGAGGGTGCCTTGGGCATTGCCCACCAGCACGACGGGATAGTCGTTCCGCCCATGGCCGCCGTCGGCCATATAGCTGGTGTAGAGCAGCATGCTGTTGTCCAGCAAGGTGGTGCCGCCTTCGTCGATGTCCTTCATCTTTCTCACCATCTCGGCAAAGACAGACGTGTACCACGCATGAATCTGGCGGCAACCTTCACGGGCAATGGGGTCGGCATCTTCGATCCGGGAGGCATTGCCCTGGTGCTCCAGGGTGTGGGCGTGGCGTTCGTAGCCCACGGTGACCACGCCTGGAAAGCTGGCCCCATCGCTGCCCACCGCACACGTCACGACTCGGGTGGTGTCCGTTTGAAAGGCGAGCACCATAAGATCTGAAACCAGGCGAATGTACTCGCCATGTTTGTCCGGGTCGCGTCCGATGAGATCCTGGAGCTTCCACATCTCGGACACATCGTCAGAGATGACGGGCATCTGGAGGCGGGATGGCCCGGGAGCCTGGAGGTCCAACGCTTCTTCGCGCAGGCGTTCCTCCATCGTGCTCATGCGGGATTCGACAGCCCGGACGGCCGTGAGATACTCGTCCAGACGAGCCCGGTCCCCTTGACTCAAAGACTTCTCAAGTCGGTGAGCGTCCTCAAGGACCAGATCCAGCACGCTTTGATCGTAAGAATCACTCTTGCCCCTGGCAGTCGACGACTGGCTGGCTCGCTCGGCCCGGCGCTCCCAGTTGGGCACCACGGGCTTCCGGCCCCCGCGGAACATGCGATCAAATGCGATACGGGGATTGCTCTCAAACGGCAGAGGAGTGGCGGAGTCGCTGAACGAATAACGGGTCTCCGCATTGCTGGTGCCAATCTCCATGGAAGGGAGAAAGGTCTGGCTGCCGAGAACCTGGGCAGCACGTTGGTCGACCGAGATGCTGCTGAAAAGCTTGCCGCCCTCCTTCTTGGCAGTGGGGGCACCCGTCAGGTGCACAAAGGCGCATGACTCGTGACCATTGAGATTCTCCGTCTTGCCCGCGTGGGAGAGCCCACTGAGGATGAGCAGGTCCTGCTTGCAGAAATCCAGTGGTCTTAAGATCGAGGGCAGGGGACCTGATAAAGCGCCAGCCTGAGGCAGCTTCCAGGACTCAAGCACCGTCCCACCCGTCACGGTGAATATGCCCATGCGCATCGGAGGACGCACCGCCTTGGCGCTGACAGCTCCAAAAGAGGGGACGCTTTCCAGGAAGGGCAGGCTGAGCAATGCTCCAAGGCCACGCAGCATCCGGCGGCGGGTCAGCACTGAAGAGTGGGAGTTGGGCATGGTCTCAGAGGCAGTACAGTGGATCGATGGAATACGTGAACGAGTGGCAGTCCATATCAGCGATCTGCTGCAGCTACGGCATTGGCG
>JBGGMQ010000278.1:0-2973 GCA_041287975.1 Verrucomicrobium sp.
CGATGTTGTGGATGTCGTGCTCTTTGAGCACATCGCGGGACCAGATCCTGGCTCCGTTGCGGGCGTCGAGGCAGTCGAGGATGCCGGTGGCACCGTAGGCATAGACTTTGCCGTCCACCACGGTGGGCGTGGCCCGGGGGCCGGTGCCGCCCTGCCACTGGGTGAAGCGGACCTTGTTCACATGCGACCACAGCAACCGACCCGTGAGCAGTTCATAGCAGGTCACCATCTCGTCATCCCCACGCTGCTCTTGGGTGAAGGCTCTGCCTCCCACGACGGCAAAGGCGGACCAGCCTTCGCCAATGGGTTGCCGCCACAATTCCTTGGGGGGGTGGGCATTCCAGTCGCGAGCCAGGCTGGCTCCAGTGACCACCCCATCGCGGTTGGGCCCGTAGAACTGGGGCACATCCATGCCTTGTACTTCAACAACGTCTGCGGTTGCGACAGAGGCCTCAGCGGTGGAGGCAGGTGCTGGGTTGGCGAATTGACGATGGCCGCCCTGGCTCCACTTCCAGGCCAGCTTGGGCAGGCCGGAGCCATCCACGGTGCCGTCCACTCTGACGGCGAACCTCACTCCGACAATGGCCAGTACCAGGACACCAAAGGCGATCAGACGCGTGCGCCCTGGGAACCGGCTCAGGAGGAGGAACCAAATGACGAAGAGGATGCCACCCAGCAGCGTGATGGCAGAGTAAGCCCAGGCTTTGAGGTTGCCATCGAGTTCTGTCTGCAAACGAGTGGCGAGGAGACCACCGCCAGCCAGCAGGGCGACGAGGACGAGGAACCACAGACGGCGGCCTTTGGCTTTGGGAGCGGGAGGGTTGGGGTTCGCATTCATGTTCACATTCGGGTTTATGGTCATGGCGCTTCGGGGCGGGGTGGGAGCACAGGGGGTTATGAAACGAAAAATACAGAATAGAAGTAAGCACTTACTAAACGACGAGACGAAAAAAAGGGTGGGCGAAGAGGAAGGATCAACCCATGAGGAGGTCGAAGGCCTTGGGATTGTAGTGGCGTTTGATGGCCTCTTCCTTGAGGCCGATGCCGCGGAGGGTGAAGCCTGTGGCCTGCTCGACGAGCTGGGCATAGGGCACTTTCATATCCACGACCGGGCGGCCGGGAAGTTCATTGAGCATGAGCATGCCAGCGAGGTGCTGCACCATCCAGGCGCGCACAGCGGCCTTGCCGCTGATGGGGATGGCATCGCCAGCCTCAATGGCCGACTCGATGCAGGCCTCCAGCTTGTTGATCATGGCGTCCCCGACGTGGTTCATGAAGCCGCGGGCGAATTCGCCGTCCCCAGAGAAACTGTGCAGCATGAGGCGGTAGAGACTGTTTTCCTCCTCTGAGCGGCGATCCGGCGGCCGGAGCATCTTGGCCATCAAGTAGTGCACGGTCAGCACCAGGGAGGAGGTGGAAGGCACCAGACTCAGGACGGCCTCCGATTGGGCGGTGTTTTTGGCCTTGCAGCACTCGGCCTGCATGGCGGAGTAGAGCTCGTCCTTGCTGGGGAAGTGCCGGAAGATGAGCGCTTCAGAGACTCCTGCCTCCTGGGCCAGCGCCTTGGTCGTGGCGCCGTGGAAGCCCCGTTCTGAGAAGACCTTCAACGCCGTGCGGATGATCGCCTGACGGCGTTCATCGCTGGAAAGGCGTTTGGAGGGAGGGAGCATGGTTGGAAGAAGTAAGTGCATGCTCACTTGAATGTCAATGCGGTTTTTTTGAGGGAGAGACAAGACATGAGGTCTGGTGTCGCTAGAATGTGAAAATGGACAAGCGACCGGACAGCGGGATTGCAAATCCCGCCTCTTTGGGGTGTGACGGAGTTCTATGGTAGAGAGAACGTCAGGGGTGGTGCGGCCTGAACGGTTGGGACAACCGAACTACTTCCGCTTCGCGGAGACGGAAGACGACCGACTTGAGACCTGGGGAAAGAGTGAGACTGGGCGGTGATGGGCTCAGGGGGGACTCTGTTTGTGTGCGGCGTTTGATTTTCGGCTGAGGACAGCCGGACTGAGGTTCACTCTGGCAGTCTGGCGTCTTCACTTTATAGTCCCCTGCTCCGCCACGGGCGGGTCAACCCTATGCGCCTCGACCACTGGCCTCTCTTTGAAGAACTCGCGGACTGCCAGTCGATCCTGCTGGCAGGCGCTGGTGGCGGGTACGACGTCTACTCGGGCCTGCCACTCTACTTTGCACTGAGGGCGATCGGGAAGACAGTGCATCTGGCCAATCTCTCCTTTGCCACTTTGCCTGAAGGCAGGAACTCCCGCCTCACCCCTGCCTGTGTCGCCGTCACGGCCGACACCCCTTGTGGAGGAAGCTATTTCCCGGAACTCCGCCTTGCCGAGTGGTTCCGACAGGAAAGAGGCGAGGAGCAGACGGTGTACGCGTTTCCTCAAACGGGAGTGGCACCTCTCATAGAAGCTTATCGACACCTCCAAGGACGCCTGAATCTGGACGCCGTTATCCTGGTGGATGGGGGCACGGACAGTCTCATGAAAGGCGATGAAGTGGGGCTGGGGACTCCCGAGGAGGACATTGCCAGTATTGCAGCCGTCCACTCTCTCGTCGGCTGCAAAAAGCTCCTGGCCTGCATCGGGTTCGGTGTGGACACGTTTCATGGCGTCTGCCATGCCCAGTTCCTGGAAGCGGTGGCAGAACTCACTCGCATAGGAGCCTTTCTTGGCGTGTCGACGGTGCTTCCCAACACCCACGGCGCAGCGGAGTTCCTGTCCGCCGTGAATCACGCGAACCAGAACACGGTCCATCGTCAGAGCATCGTGGCAAACTCCATTGCCTCTGCTGTTGAAGGACACTTTGGGAATTCGCATCGCACGAGGAGAACGGAAGGCAGCGAACTATGGATCAGCCCTCTCATGCCCATGTATTGGGCATTCCAACTGGAACCTGTAGCCCGTCGAAATCTCTATCTGGATTCACTTCGCGAGACGCGGTCCCTTTTTGAGGTCACCG